>JAUYHR010000076.1 GCA_030689875.1 Nanobdellota archaeon | reverse complement strand
CTTCCGCCGAGACTTAGAACTATCACCTTTTTTTGCATGTATATTGTATTGCAGTTAATCTTATAAAATTATCTGAAGATTATTTTTAATGGTTAAATTAATGAAAGTCCCAAAAGCTATTTATAGACAAGTAAGTGGAGCGGGCGATGTTCAAAATTTAATGGATTATTTTTTTATAAATACAAAGAAGTATGTTCAAATTAAATTAAACGTTAACGATACACATTTTTATATAAAAAGCGCAGATTTTGCTTATAGCTCAGAAAAAGTAAATTCAAACAATAGAATTACTTATGTAGAGTTTAAGGAAAAATATATTCTTGCAGGAGTAATGGAAACAAGAACCCGTTTTAATAATTTGCAATTCACTTTTTTTAGGGATTTGAGTTGTCTTGAAGAAAGTGTTCTATAAAATTATCTATTAGAAATTTACTTAACCGTAAACAACTTATCATCCTTAACATCAAAAACATCTAATCTCACGCCGGCATCAAGCCAGCCATGCGCATAATTTAAACATGCAAATGAATTTACAAAATCTTTTTTTGATTGAAAGTGCTTTGCGTCTGAAAGATAATTTTCAGCCATTTCAATAATTTCTTTTGCATATTTTTCTTTTCCTTTAATTATTTTTTTCTTCACTTCTTTCAAAGCTTCAGAAGTTATTTTAAAATATTTTTCAAGTTTTTTGTTTGTAATTGTTGCTTTATTTTCCATTTAATATTAGTAATAACAAAAAACCAAATATTTATAAACCCATTTATTATCAAATGTAATTGCAAAAATATAAAAATGAATAAATTAACAAAAATTTTAATAAAAACAGGCATTAGTATTTTCAGCTTGACGAATTCTTTTAATGCTAATGGACAGATAACCTCGGCGCAAGGAGCAACCCCTGATTTAAAAATCAACTCATTTTATTCATATTTCTTTGATTATGATTCTATAAAAGTTAATTTATCCGACAGAAATAGGGACGGAGAAAATGATAAAATAGATTATATCTGCTATCTTTCAAAAGGCGAGAAAATAATCGGGCAATCCCTTGACAATAATTTTGACGAAAATTTTGAAGTCGGAAAATATCAATATTTTGATAAAAAGGGCCTTTTAGAAAGCGTCGGAGATTTTTCTCTTAATTTCCTTTCTAAAGCGGTAAAAAATTATTCAGCGGGCGCGCATAAATTTTATAAGAAATAGCTTCGCAATTTCATTATGCTCGTGAAGAACACTTCGCATAAAGAGATAAATCATCTTCTCGGCATCATTCCTGAATTCTGAGGCGATGAAGGCGAGCGACTTCGCGAGAGTAATTTAAATTATTGATAACGAGCGGGGTCGCGAGGAAGTTTTGTAATAATAAATTTTGAACCGGTTTCTTTTGAAACAATCGCGGACAAGACATATTTCCCCAATACAATTTTTGTAAATCCCTCTCCCGCCGGAATCTTTGATTTCTTGGAAAAAATCTGAATAATCTGATTTATATCTTGTTCAGACAAAATTATATTCGTTGGCTTTGTCCCCATTCCACCTTTAACAATTACTGCCTTGTCTGGACCATTTGATTCTATTACATTAACTGCAGAATCAGCTAAAAAAGGATTTAACCCTCCTAAATCTAAATCAATTTCGTTTGTCGCATAAGGACGCAAATACGCAAATTGCGGAGGCAATCTTGTTTCTGGAATTTTTAAAATTGGCTGGGATTTTTGTTTAAATTTTGCGCCCAAAGATATACTTTCTGAAGAAGGCGAAATTCCAAAAGATTTTGTCAATGGTTGAAAAAAAGTTCCCGCCTTTATCTCTTCAGGAATTTTTTTATTTATTTTCTTGGCAAATTCACTTCTTTCTGTTTTAGGCAATTCTTGCTTAACTAAAAAAAATCCCATTGGATTTTTTGAAATAATCAACCTTTTTGTAAAATTTAAAAGAACAAGTGTTTTTAATTCAACTGAAGAATTCTCTAACATTTTTATTTCCTGTAAAAATGGAACTGACCAAATTTATTTAAATTTGAGTCTAACATTTTAAAATCCTTTGAATGGAGATTTCTGATATCTTTCTTCTCCTTTTGTTATCGGATAAGACGCTGGAGATTGTCTAAACTGGGGCATTGCTGGTTGAATTGTTTTTTCAGGCTCTCCACCCTCACCCATTAAAGCCATGCCTCTTGCGATTATTTTATTTTGTTCTAAAATATTATTTAATTTATTCATAATTTTTTCCTCGTCCATCGGTTTTGTAAAATTAATATCTTTTTTTGCCAACGCTGCTGCAGACAATTCAAATAATTCAAGCAACTTTGAGATGTTATTTGAAAGTTCATCAAATTTAACAGACAAATTAGTCATTACTTTTTGAAGAGAGACAAAATTTTCTACAAGTTTAATTTCAATATTATTTACCTTATTAGGATTAACTTTAGAAACTTCTTGGTTTTTTATCACTCTTTTTATCATTGAAATTAGAGGTTTTTTTTGTTTATAAATTTTTACTTCTAAAAATTGATAATACAAATTTTCCTGAATTTGCTTTATAAATTTATTTAAGGGAGGTTTATTGAAAATTTATTCCCATTTATCTCATCCCTCTTCAGGATGCCCTTTCAAATATTCCTCTTTCTCTTCTTCAATAGCATCGATATCTCTTTCTAATTCTTCTCCTTGCCTCGGTTGTAATTTTTCAAGACCATTTATTTTCGGAATTTTTTCTTCCGGCTGATACTTCCTAGGCAGTTCGCCTTTTTTTCCTAAAGTTTCATCTTCCATTTGTTTTACATAATCTGAAATTTCTTTTGCAGCATCTGCATTCACGCTTATACTGTCAATCCCTTTTTCAACAAGAAATTTTACCATTTCTTTTTTGCTTCCTGCCTGACCGCAAATGCTTGTTTCAACTTTATGCTTCTTGCAAACCCTTATAACATATTCTAATTGTCTCAAAACCGCAGGATGCATTTCATCATATAAATGCTGAACCTGTTCATTTCCCCTATCTATCGCTAAAATATACTGAGTTAAATCATTTGTTCCAAAACTTATAAAATTAATTTTCTCTTCGCACAACTCATTTATTATTTGCACTGAAGCGGGAGTCTCAATCATTACTCCTAATTTCGCATCTGAAAAATTAATTTCTTTTAAAACTTGTTTAACCTGTTTCACTTCTCCGACGGAAATTACCTGAGGCAGCAAAATTCCAATTTTTATTTTTTGCTGACTGACTCTTTGAAGAGCTTTTAATTCAGCTTTTAATATTTCCGGATTTTTAACGCTGAATCTTATTCCATGCATTCCCAGCATTGGATTTGCTTCAATTTCTTTTGGAGCGCCGTCTAAATTCTTGAACTCGTCGCTCCTTATATCAGAAGTTCTCACCCAAATTTCTTCAAAATATTTTCCTATTTCATTAATTCCTTTAAAAATAATTTCTTCATAATCTTTTATTTTATTTTTCTGCAAGAAATAATTTGGATGTTTCCCGGATTCTGCAATTATTCCTTCTAATCTCGTTAATCCAACTTTTTTTATTCCTGCTTTTGCCGCTCTCTGGGCAAATGTCGGCAGATCTACAATTACTTTAATTTTTGTTCTTGTTTGCGCAGTTACCGGCAAAATTTCTTTTTGTTTTGTTTCAGAAATTTTCCCCTTATAAATTTTGCCTGAATAAGCATCCATAGTAATAATATCTCCTTCTTTTAATTTAGCAGTTGCCCCCCTTGTTCCGACGATGCACGGAATTCCCATTTCTCTTGATACAATTGCAGCGTGCGCTGTCAAGCCCCCTTCATCAGTAATTATTCCTGCAGACTTTTGCATAGTAACCACCATATCGGGATTAGTCATTTCTGTAACCAAAATATCTCCTTCTTTTATTTTCTGCAAATCATTTATTTCCCTGACAATTTTAACTTCTCCGACTGCAATCCCGGGAGAAGCGGCAAGGCCTGTTAAGATAATCTCCCCTTTTAATTCCGTATGTCCTGTTTTCTCAACTCTTTTTTCCAGCGTCGTAATTGGTCTGGTCTGAACAATAAAAATTTTATCATCTTCAATTGCAAATTCTATATCCTGCGGTTTTTTGTAATGCTCTTCTAATTTCAATCCGTATTCCGCCAGCATTTTTATTTCATGAGTTGTTAAAACCTGCTCTTTTGATTTTTCTTCTTTTAACTTAATTGTAATATTCTCGCCCGAAGAACTTCTAGTCATTGCAATTCTCTTGTCCGATATTTTCTTGTCAAGAATTTCTAATTTTTTTGAAATCTCATATTTATCTGGAGTTATCCTCCCCGAAACAATTCCCTCGCCCAATCCAAAAACAGCTTCCATAACAACATTATCACTTTTGTAATTTGGGTCCTTTGAAAACATCACTCCCGATTTATCTGAATTAATCATTTTTTGCACAACAACAGCGAGGCTCGCCTGCTCGTGCTTAAATCCTTTTTTTATCCGGTAATAAGTCGCCCTAGAGGTGAAAAGCGACGCAAAACATTTTTTTACTTTATCTATCAGCTCTTCATTTCCTTTTATATTCAGATAAGTATCCTGCTGTCCTGCAAAACTTGCTTCTGCTAAATCTTCTGTCGTTGCGCTTGAGCGGACAGCGACGAAAACCGGCTCTGAATTTGCTTCTAAAATCTCCAATGCCTCGCTTTCTTTAATATCATAATCCGTAAAACTAAGGGTTTCATAAGCTTCTATAATCTCTTGTTTCATTTCTTCGGGAAATTCAGAATTAATAATCAACTCTCTGATTTGTTTTGTTGATTCATCTAATTGTTTTGTGTCTTCATAATTTATCTTAGATAAAATATTTTTTATTTTCTCATCTAATCTTGCTTTTTTAATAAAATAATCATATGCCTGAGCAGTCACCACAAATCCAGGGGGAACAGGAACTTTTAAATTAAATATTTCGGCAAGATTTGCGCCCTTCCCGCCGGCAACAGCCCCCGAATCTTTATTTAATTCAGAAAACCATTTTACAAAACCTTCGCTGATTTCACCCTCTTTTTCTACCATTTATATAAACAATAAAAAGAATTAATAAATGTTTTGTTGTTAAGATAATTTAGTAATTCTCTTTTGAAAATAAAATAACCACTCTTGATTACCTGTAGTCTGCTTTTTACTTAGTTCTTCTGAGATTTCTTGCGATATTTTTTCCAGACCCTTTTTATTTTCAAATCCCTTTTTGTAACTTTCTTCACAGGAAGTTATAATTGCTTCATACCTCTTGAATTTTGGCTCTATGTTTTCAGAAATTTTTCTATATACGAACATTTTTAGTCATTCCTATAATTAGAATTTATTTTTTTTAAAAGCTGATAAGCTAAATCTTCTTTTTTTTCCTTCAATTTAGATTCTAAACTTTTTATTTCCGCTTTAATTTTCCCTCTTTCTCTAATTTTTTCCGGGTTTTCATGGTTAGGATATCCCCTAAGAATATTAAATGGAAATTCTACAACTTTATATAAAATTTTTCCTGTTTGATAAAAAAGGTTTTTAATTTTCATATTAATTCTAAAGCTTTAATCTTTATAAACTTTTCTATTAATGTCCTTTTAAAAGGGTTACATTATACAAAAATAATTTGGCAAAGATACTTTTATAAATTAAATTTCTCTTCCTTTGTTATGGCTTTAGCATTATGGCTTTTAATTGCAATAATTGCCCTAATTGTAATTATATTCGCCGGGTATTACAACCGGTTTGTAGTTTTAAGCAACAGAATTGACAATTCTTTAAGCCAGATTGATGTTCAACTTAAAAGAAGAGCAGATTTAATTCCAAATTTAATGGAAAGTGTTAAAGGATATATGAAGCACGAGAAAGGAATTATGGAATCTGTGAATAATGCAAGAAAGGCGCTTGTCGGCGCTAAAGACCTTCCTTCAAAAATGAAGGCAAATAATCAGCTTGAAGGATTTTTGGGCAGACTTTTTGCTATCGCTGAAAACTATCCAGACTTAAAAGCAAACACAAATTTCTTAGAACTTCAAAGAGAATTAACAACAACAGAAGACAAAATAGCATATTCAAGGCAATTTTACAATGATTCAATTTTAACATACAACAACAAATGCCAAACTTTCCCCGGAAATATGTTTGCAGGAATGTATGGATTTAAAGAAAAAGAATATATCAAAATCGCAGAAGTTGAAAGAAAAGTTGTTAAGGTTGAGTTTTAAAACATATTCTTCAAAACAGAAATTAATAAATAGTTTTGAGTCTTTTAAATAACATGAAAATTAAACCATCTTTTATGAAATATCTCTTTTTATTTTTAGGACTTGGGATAACCAACAAAACTTTTTCCCCCGATATTAAAAGTTATGCGAGGCATACTCTTTATGAATTAAACGAAATAATTTCCAATAGGGAAAAAGAAGAAAAGAAACAATTTATTATTAAAGAATTAAAAAAACCAGTTTTAGATTTTTATTCTCCTGTTGATACCGGTCAGATTTCCTGCGTTTATGGATACAGAAAAGATAAAAAAGAATTTCATAAAGGAATAGATATTGGAATTCTTGGAAATGCTTCATTGAAGTTTGCGCAAAGACCAAATATTCTTGCTGCAGCTTCGGGAATTGTGGATTTTGCGGGCAATGAAACCGGATATGGAAAAGTTGTAAAAATAAAACACAATGATAATATAGAAACAATCTATGCTCATTTAAATGACTTTTTTGTCAAAAATGGCGATACTGTCTTGGCTCAGCAAAAAATAGGTGAAATGGGGCGAAATGGAAATGCGAGATCTGATAAAAAAGGCTCAAAAATCCATCTGCATTTTGAAGCAAGAAAAAATAACAAACCATTTAATCCCAACGAATATTTTAAAGACTATAAAAAAATAAG
Source organism: Nanobdellota archaeon (assembly GCA_030689875.1). Lineage (GTDB taxonomy): Archaea > Nanobdellota > Nanobdellia > Pacearchaeales > GW2011-AR1 > JWKY01. Next base: position 8,554 of record JAUYHR010000076.1, on the reverse strand, counting down.
CATAGACGATACACTCTATTCAAATGTTTCTGAAAATAATTTTGTTTCTTATGTCAAGAAGCTTGATAGAAAATCGCCGCTTCTTGAGATAAAAACAAGCGCAAATCAAAAGACGCATTGTTTTTTTGATTTGTCTGTTGAAAATGTAAAACAGCTTGAAAATAAAATTTTGCCATCTCTAGAGAATGCGCTCTTGAACGCAAAATCTTTCTACGAAATTCAAATCACAGCATCACTAAACAAGTTATCAAAAGAAAAAATAAAAAATCTTGAAAAAATATACGAATGTTCTGTAAAGGAAAATAAAATCAATGGGATGTATAAATATTCAATCAAACAATTCAGCTCTCTTGAAGAGGCTTTAGGATTTAAAAATTCCCTTCATTCTAAAGATAATTTAGGAATTATGGTTTATAAAAATAATAAAATAGTTGAGACAAAATGGGATTAATTAAAAGAAAGATTTATAAACTTAAGTTCATACGTTTAAACTATTATGGAAACGTTTAAACTAAATTTAACTAGTCTGCAAAACAAGATATTTAGATTTTTATGCATAAATGCTGGAAAAGCTTTTAATTTAAGTGAAATAGCAAGAAACCTAAAAGTTTCTCCCACCGCCGTTGCAAAAGCTCTTGTTAACTTAAAAAAAGAAGAAATTGTCTCAGTTAAAACCAGCGAAACTATGAACCTGCTTTCTATAGAATTAAAATTAGAAAACCAAAAAGTTATGGAATTAAAAAGAGTTGAAAATCTTTCAATGATTTATGAATCTGGAATAATTTCTTTTTTATCAGATACTATTCCCGGCGTTGTCATTGTTTTATTCGGGAGCTATTCAAGAGGAGACGATAATTCTAATTCTGATATTGATATTGCTATTATTGGGGCAAAAGGAAAACAATTAGATATATCTAAATTTGAAAAAATTCTTAAAAAGAAAATTGTGATTAATTTTTACAATAATCTTAATAACCTAGACAAAAATCTTAGAAATAATCTTTTAAATGGGATTGTTTTAAGTGGAGTATTGCAATCATGATATTAAATAATTTTGAAGAATTTTTAAGAAGAGGAATTGTTCAAAAAGCATTTCAAGACAATTTAAGAGTGGACTCAATTATTAATGAAGCAGAACGAAAATTAGTTTTTCTTAAACGGGATATGCTGGCAAAAATAAAAATTATTGACGATAATTCAAATGATTTTATTGAAAAAATGTATGATATTTTAATAGAATTAATTAGGGCAAAATTATTAAAAGATGGTTTTAAAGCGGACGGCAAAGGCGCTCATGAAGCAGAAGTTTCTTACATGAGAAAAATTGGTTTTAATGAATTGGATGTTTCTTTTATGAATGAACTTAGATATTTTAGAAATGGAATTAAATATTATGGAAAAAGATTAGATAAAAAGTATGCTGAAAAGGTTTTAAAATTCTTAAATAGATTATATCCTATATTAAAAACATCATTAAACAAATAAAATGGAACGCATTGACTTCCGCGATCAAATTTCGGGAAACAAAACAAAATCGTTTTTCTTAATTTTAATTGTTATTATTTTTATAGTTGCGCTTGGCTATGTAATTTCCATGGCGTTTGATCCGCTTTATTTTTCTTTTATAATGATTATTGCAACTATATTTTCAATTTTTTATATTCTGATTGGTTATTATAACTCGCATAAAATTGCAATTGCTTCAGTTGGAGCAAAACCAGCGTCGCGGGAAAAACACAAAATGTTTTTTGATTTAGTTGAAGGGTTGACTCTTGCTTCAGGACTTCCAATGCCTAAACTTTATGTTATGCCTTCAAATCAAATTAATGCTTTTGCCTCCGGACGCGACCCAAAACATGCAGTTATCTGCGTAACCGAAGGAGCTTTAAATAAATTAGACAGACGCGAATTAGAAGGAGTTTTAGCTCACGAACTTGGCCACGTTGGAAATTATGATATTCGCTTTATTACTTTAGTCGCTGTTTTGGTAGGAATGGTCGCTATAATCTCCCAGATTTTTTTAAGAAGTTTATTTTTTTCAGGAAATGGAAGCGGAGATAAAAAAAATGCAATTTTTATAATAATCGGAATTGCTCTGGCGATTCTTGCCCCTATTGCTGTTTACTTAGTTCAGATGTCAATTTCAAGAAAAAGAGAATATTCTGCAGATGCAACCGCAGTGAAATTTACAAGATATCCGGATGGATTAATAAAAGCTTTGGAAAAAATAAAAAATGAGCATGCTCCTCCTGAAAAAAAAATCAGCAAAGCTGTTGCGCCTTTATTTTTTGCAAATCCTTTTAAAAATCTCGCAAGCACGCATCCGCCAATTGAAAAAAGAATTGAAGTTTTGAAAAGGATGTAAAAACAAAAGTTATTTAAACTTAAATAAGGTTATTTAATTATGGTTTTAAAAACATTTAATTTAGATGAAGGGGCTTATAATAAATTTTCTAAGTTTTGTAAAGAAAATGGAATTAGTATGAGTAAACAAGTTAATTTTTTTATAAAAAATCAGATGACAGAAGAGCCGGAAGTTAGTGAAAAATATTTAAAAAAATTGGTAAAAATAAGAAAGGGAAAGTATCTCGGGCCTTTTACTTCTGTTGAAGAATTAGATCAACATATAAAATCAAATGCATAAATTTGTTATTGCAAAGAAGCTTGAAAAAATATTAATTAAATTAGAAAAGAAAGATAAAACATTATATGAACAGGTAAAAAATAAAATTAAAGAAATTATTAATTCAAATAATCTTGAACATTATAAAAATTTAAGATATAATATGAAAGATTCAAAAAGAGTTCATATTGGACATTTTGTTTTGGTTTTTAAATATGACCAGAATAAGGATTTGATTTTATTTGATGATTTTGACCATCATGATAATATTTATTGAGTGTTGGGTTAATTTTAAAAATCCCTTTCTCTTGACTTTTTCATGGGTTTTATAAGAGGTTCTTTGCTTGTTTTTATTTCTGCATTGATTTTAATTTCTTTTTTAGTTTTAGGAATTTTTGCAACCCTGAATTATTCTCTAAAATATGAAGTAGTTAAGCCACAAATTAAATCTTTTATTAATGAATTTGTTAAAAATGAAGTTAACGATACTATAATCAACGAACAGGTAAAAATTCTTCAAACTTATTGCAAAACAAATCAAGATTATGCATTTAACGATGAAACTACTAATTATACATTTGTAGTCCCGTGCGAAACAATCGCCAAAGGAACAGACGAAATAATTAATGCAGAAACCGAAATTTTAATTGACGAATATTATTCAAAAAAATATGAATGCGGATTTTTAGAATGTTTTAAGGACTCTGAAAGTTCATTTGTTATAATTTCCCAGCATGCAAAAGATTTCTGGAAAAAACAATTTTATACTTTTTTAATTGTTTCTTTTTTATTGGCTGTTTTAATATTTTTATTAGTTGAAAAGAAAAAGAATTTTCCAATTCTTATTGGAGTCTTATTAATCTTAGGATTTTTACCAATCCTCGCGCTTTCCGGAATTGTAAACTTTATTATGTCAAGTTTAGCTTTAAGCATCCCATTTGATTTAAGCTCAATTGCATTAATCTTCTTTAGCAAATCAAATTCTGTTTTCTTAACAGGATTTATTATTGGAGCAATTCTAATTGGAATAGGAATTTTTTTCAAATTGATAATAATTGGATTGAAAATTGAACATTGGTTTGAGAGGAAAGGGGATGAAAAATAAATTATTTATTTAATTTGCTTGAAAAGTATTTTGATTGGGAAGATGACTAAACTTTCTTTAATTTCATTAGAGCCATATTGCTCAAGCTTTCTTTTAGCTTCTTTTTCTCGTTCAATCCCTTTAGTAAGTTAAAAAATTTTGAATATATTATTTTGACTTTTTGCGCAACTTCTTCTCTTTTTTCATTCTTTCATATATGCTTATCCCAAGAGGGATGCCTATAGTCATGCTGATAATCAATGCAACAATCGCTCCGATAGTCCAAAGTATAACTTTATAGAATTCTAGAAAAAAGAGCACATTTACTCCTATGGAATACAAAGCAGTAAATATAAAAGTCATATGCACAATGAAATCTATAACCAGAAGAATCCTATTTTTAAACTCAAAGCTATAATCTTTTGACCTTTCCCGAATTATTCTTGAAACATAAAAACCGCAAAGAATGATAAACAATGCTAAAATATATTTTGGCGAAACCCTTATGACATCTTCAATAAGTTTTGTTGTAAAATCTAAACCCCGCATTCGCAATGCCAATCTTAAAAATATCAAAAATACGATTAAACCTGCAAACCATGATATAAACTTCAGAGAGATATTTAATACTCCTCTTGATTCTGGATAAAGTTCAAATAATTTTATAATTTTATTGAAAAATCTTGAGAGAGTAATTATTACTGCCGATGACAGCAGAACACCCAAAATTATTAACAATGGAGGATAAATAATATCTTCGTTCATTTGTTCACCTGTTCATAATATTTTATTGTCTCTTGGGCTATTAGGTTCCAATTAAAGTTCTTCGCTCTTTTATTTGCTTTTTTTCCCATTATAACGCACCCGGTTTTATTTTCTAATAGTTCTTTTACTTTATAAATAAAGCTTCCTCTATTTATTAATGCAAATCCCGAGTTTCCAATTACTTCTGGAATCCCTCCTCTTTTAAATGCAACAACGGGTCTTCCAGTAGCCATCGCTTCTAAAATGCACAATCCAAAAGATTCGTATTTTGAAGGTTGAATATAAACTTGGCAATTTTGATAGAGTTCTTTAAGAATTTGCTGGTCTTGAGGTTTGTCTATTATTTTTAATCTTTCTCCATATTTGTCCTGCATTTTTTGTATAGACGCTCTTATTTCTTTTAATTCTCCATTAGCAGGACTCCCGGGACAAACCGCTGTGAATGTAGCATCTTTTACAGACATTATTGGAGGAATAAGTTTTGGAAGAATATCTATTCCTTTATCTTTACTAAATCTTCCTATGAATAAGACATTCTTTTTTGTTATAGGAGAATAATCAAATAGTTGCAAATCTACTCCGTTAGGAATAATTGCTTTTGATTTGAGTTTATAGGTTTTTATTCCTTCCTTTGATAAATCATTTGAAACAAATATAGCTCCATCGCAATAATTAACTGTGTGCTCTATCCATGAAATCAAATCCTCAAATTGCTTCTCTTCGTTGCTTAGTTTTTTAACCCTTAATTTTTCTATTGCGTGAAATGTATGAATCCATTTTATATTATATACTTTTCTTATTATGAACGCAGCTTTTGTAAGTGCGCCATGAGTATGGATTATGTCAAACTTCTTCCTTGAATTTTCTCTTATTATTTCTTTTACAACTTCAGATTCAAAAACGTCATACTCCAATCTCTTTTTAGAAAAACTGTCGCTAACTGATGTTAAAATCTTTCCAATAGTATGAATAATTGCTCCATTCTCTTTGTAAAAACCATCTTCATCTCCATGACAGAATATATGAACCTCGCAATTATGCTTCACTAAGTATTTTGCTAAGTTTTGGACATGAATCCCAACTCCAGAAATAGTTGGCTTTTGATAATAATAACTAATTAAGGCTACCTTTAATTTAGGTTTGCTAATAGCATCTATCAAGTTCATAACTCCTTTTGAAATATTCTCTCCTATTCCTAATAATGATGATAAATACGATTGAATTGTCATTTTATATTCTTTATCTGATTATTACGTGGAGAAATCGCTTTAAAAATATTAACTATTCAGGCATAGAAAAACTAATAAAAATAAAAAAATAAAAATTGTCTCACTTCGTTCGGGTTTGAAAAAGATTGTATTGATGACATCTTAATTAAATAATTATTAATTGGTTTAAGCAATTAACTTAACTTCTAAAATTTTATCGGCAGTAATTTATATTTAGTGGAGAAATCTGCTGGAAGCGATTTCGGAGCAATAATCATTTTTCCAGAGGAAAAATACAAATTACAAGATTAAAAAAAATCTAATTTTTATTCCCTTATCCCTTACTTTCTTTATCCCACTTTCTAACTAAATCATCAACGAATTTTTTATTTTCAGGAGTGCCGTATTTCTTAATTTCTGTTATACGATACGCGTCATCCGCAACCTGTTCTGCTTTTATTTCTGTTTTCAAAGCTTCTGCAACTTCTTTGGAAAAAATAATCTCCTCTCCAAATGAAGTTAATCTCTTTGAAGTTCCAATAAACTTCCCCATGCTCATGAATTTTGTTAACTCTCCTTCTTTTTTTACAATTATCTGCCCATTGTTTATAGAAATCCCGAAATTTATTTTTTGCTTAAATAATCTATTCTGTTCTGTCAGCGAATTTTTTATTCCCTGCGCAATCTTCATCGCTGTTGTCTCATTCTTAAAAGTTTTTGTTTTTAGCGGCGCAAAAACAAAGAAAAGATAATCCTGATTTTCATAGGTCATAGCCTTGTTGTCTTCGGCAAAATCAATTGCTTTCTGAAGAATTTTTTCAGCGTCGCCTTTTGTTTTTTGTATTTCTCTTAAATTTTTAACGTGCAGACAAACTGTTGTGGTTTTTTGCTGGTTTCCTTTTATTGACAACGCAACAACTAAAGGACTTTTGGATTTTAGTCTAGAAGAATTGTTTAAAGGAAGTTCAACGCCAGCCATCATAGTTTGTTGTTCTTTTTTTGCGGATAAAGAAGGCAAGAACCCAAAGAAAGATCTTTTGTGCTGTTTCTTGAAAAACATATACGCCAAATATCCCAAAATTAAGATAATAAAAATCCAGGCAAATGAAAACAATCCTCTTATTCCTGTTTTTTCTTTAGCGCCGATTACTCTTCCTGTTAAAAAAGAGCTTAGTGTATAAACATCTCCCCCTTCTTCCAAAACAGATATTTGATATTCTCCGTCGGGAGCAGTCAGCGAATATTTTTTGCTTTCATCTACATCAAGATTCGTCTCTACAAAAACTTCTTCTTCTCCTATTTTTATTGTTACAACATCATCATAAAAAACATTTCCAACATTAGTTATTATTAAAGTATTATTTACTAATGAAATATTGACATCTTTTTTTTCCTGAATTAAAAAAGTTGATTCAGCTGTTAAACCATTAAATTCAGCATAAACTTTCCACACTGAAGATTTCTGATTGTAAGCAATCGGGAATTCCAAATATTCGTCTGTTGCTTTTTCAGTCTGCCCTATTATTTTTTGTTTATCGTCTTTAATTGTTATTTTTGCTATTAAATTAATATTTTCTCCCGTCTGGTCATGCAAGATTGTTTTTATTTTTGCATTTGTCCCAGGCGCTACTTCTTTGTCAAGAATAATCTCCAAACTTGTTGGGACCTGAGTTACGTCTATATTATATGCTGTAAATCCCAAATTTGTTTTTTCGTTAATTATCTCTCCCGGCTCTTCCTCATATGCGCTTAATTCTAATAAATACCTTCCAGCTTTAATGTCCTCCGAAAAAATTATATTCATTGAAAAAAAGCCGTTATTTATTGTATCGTGTTTGCTTAGCAAGACCGATTCTCCTTCAATAACTCTAAGGTCAATAAATCCATTTGCAGGCTCCCCATTTTCATTTAGTGCGCTGCCTTTTATTAAAGCTGAAACTCCCGGAGTAAAAATTGTATTGTTTGGCTCAGGAATTAAGGTTATTTTATTTGAGACGCTGAATTCATCTGTTAAAACATAATCTCCTTTGAAAGTTCCTTTTACTTTGCATTTTCCTTTAATCTCTCCAATTAAATTTTTTGTAAAAATCAATGAAGCCTCAACTTTTTTTTCTTCTCCGGAAGAAAGACTAACGCCGTTCTTATAAAAATTTACTGACTGACCCTCGCAGAGCAAGTCCATATAGAGGGTATCTGTTGCGCTAACAAGGGATTTTACTGTCGCAGAAATTGTTAAAGCATCTCCAAGGCTATAAACTGAATTTGGCTGATCGTGGAAAATTATTTCTGCGTTTGCTGTTGAAATAAGAAAGATTGTGAAAATTAATAAGAAAATTACTCTTTTTATCATCTAAAAATTAGCAGACTTCTATTTATAAATATTCTTGTGGTTTTCTGTAAAGTTTAAAAAAGAGATTTTCTTATTCTAGATATGGAAAAAGGTGTGTTTAATCCCTGGGAAGTTTCAGGGGATATTAATTATACTAAATTAATTAAAGAATTTGGGCTCTCTCCCCTAAAAGAACTTCCAAAAATTTTTAATGAAGAAACCGCATATAGACGGAAAATTATTTTTGCGCATAGGGATATTCAAAAAATTCTTGAAGCAATAAAGAATAAGAAAAAATTTGTTATGATGACTGGACTTATGCCGACGGGAAAATGCCACCTCGGGCATTTAATGATTATTAACCAAATGGTTTTTTTTCAGAAACTTGGAGCAAAAATTTATATTGCCGTTGCTGATTTAGAGGCATACAATGCCCGAGGCCAAAGCTTGGAAGAATCAAAAAAAATCGCCAAAGAATATTTATTAAATTATATTGCAAGAGGGCTTGATTTAAAAAAATGCGATTTTTATTTTCAATCTGAAAG
>JAUYHR010000068.1 GCA_030689875.1 Nanobdellota archaeon | reverse complement strand
TATATTTGGGAAAGAAAAACTTTTTGGAAGCATAACGGAGATCCTTTTAAAGAACTGGAAAAAGAAGAAGTTGCAGAAGAAACACTAGAATCAGAAAACGAAGTTGAAGAAATTTAATTATTTGCCATTTTAAAATAAGTTTTAAAGCAGATATTTCTATTCATAATAATCTAATATCAAAATATTATAAAAAGCATTTGTATATTAAAATGATATGAAACTCGGCGTCTTATTTTCAGGGGGAAAAGATTCAACATATTCAGCCTGGCTTGCAAAAGAATATGGTTATGAATTAACTTGTTTAATTTCTATTTTTTCTGAAAACCCGGAATCATATATGTTTCATACTCCTTCAATTAACAAAACAAAAAAACAGGCAGAGGTTATGGAAATTCCATTAATTATTCAAAAAACAAAAGGGGAAAAAGAAGAGGAATTAAAAGATTTGGAAAAAGCAATCCAAAAAGCTATTAAAAAATATAAAATTGAAGGAATAGTTACGGGGGCAATTCAATCTGTTTATCAGGCTTCACGAATTCAAAAAATTTGTGACAAACTTAAAATTGAATGTTTTAATCCTCTATGGCAAAAAAACGAAGAAGAATATCTTGCTGAATTAATTAAAAATAAATTTAAAGCAATTATCGTCGGAGTTTTTGCTTATCCTTTAGATGAATCTTTTCTTGGAAGAGAAATAAATTCTGAGTTTATTAATGAACTAAAAAAAATTAATCAAAAATATAAAATCAATCTTGCCGGCGAAGGCGGGGAATACGAAACTTTTGTATTGAATTGCCCTTTATTTAAAAAAGAACTTAAAATTATAAATAAATCCCGTAAAATTTCTTCAACTGGAAAAAATTCCTGTAAAGTGGAATTGGAGATTGAATAAAATGATTTTAATAATTAACATCTGCAAAGAAAAATTGCATTATTTGGAATTTGTAAAACCAATTGAAGACATTTTAAAAAAAGAAAAAATTGAATATCAGACAATTTATTATAAAAAAATTACGGACAAAGAACTTCTGAATAAAAAATTAGAAAAAATTATTATTTGCGGAACTTCTTTAAAAGACAATGAATATCTGGAAAATTTAGATTCTTTTAAATGGATAAAATTTCCAAAATTAACCAAGCCAATTCTTGGAATTTGCGGAGGAATGCAGATTATCTCGCTGATTTTTGGCGGGGTTCTTATTGAAAACAAAGAAATAGGGCAGATAAAAATTAAATTTGAGAAAGAATTTTTAAATTTCAAGCCGTCGTTAAACGAAGTTTATTTATTGCACAATTATGCAGTTATCAGTAATGAATTTGAAGTTTTCGCAAGTTCTTCTCAAGAGTTTGAAATTCCTCAGGCCGTAAAACACAAAACAAAACCAATTTATGGAGTTTTATTTCATCCGGAAGTCAGAAACAAGGAACTTATAAGTTATTTCTGTGAAAAAATATAATATTATTATGCTACAAGTCCAGATTATTTTTTTTGATTACCCTTCGTGACCTCGCTCGGTTATTTAATTTAGTTAATTGTAAAGTTTTCTCCTCCGCGAAATCACTCACCACTCTACCATTTTTCCAACATCTATTTCAATTTTATCAGCTTTTCTTAAATTTGCTATTTGTTTTCTATTTAGAATCGGAATATGTTTAACTTCAGCCAAATGATTTGCAATATCCCATATCTCGTCTGTTGAATGCATCCAGCCTTTTTTATCAAAAATTGAAAGGTCTATTGGTTTAGTGTAAGATCTCAAAGTTTTTTTTCCATTGTCAAGAAAATACTCATGAAAAAAACTCATAACTAATTCCCTGATTGAATTATAAACGGGTTCTCTGTATCTAAGAACAGGATGGTTCGTTTTTGATATCGCCCCCCATTTTCCGTATTTTTTAAAGACTGCTATTACATGGTCAAAATCTTTTTTTGAAGAGGTCAAATCAACAATTAATGGTTTATGACCATGAAATCTTAAAATCATTGCAGCTAAAACTGCTCCCTCAATGCAATGGCATCTCTGCTCTTTCAAAACTTTTACCGGCGAAAAACAAGTATCCCCCTCTTCTTCAAAATTTATTTTTAGTGAATTTAAATAATCCTGAATTTTTTTAGGAGAGTTTAATTTTTTGAAAAGTTTAATTTCCTTTTTTGTTAAATGGCTGAACATTTTCAGATTTTTAGAAAACTTCCTGTTTTTCTTTTCCTGTTTTCATATCTTTAACCATAAACTTTTTGTTTTTAATTTCCTTTTCTCCGACGAAAATTACTTTGGAAAATTTATATGAATTTGCATATTCCAAAGCTTTTGAAGGTTTTCCGTAAAATAAATTAACTATTTTATTTTTTTTCCTCAATTTGTTTGCAATATTTATTGCTTCTTCCTGATTCTTCATAGAAGCAGGGTTAGAAATCTTTGATTTCTGGCTGTCTTTATCCTGTTCTAATGAAATTATTAAATATTTTTCTTTTTCATAATCTATATTAGCTAATGAACTTAATCTATCCAATCCAAAAGAAATTCCAGTTGATTGAATTCCGTTAAAAATATAACTTCCCCCGCCGACTATTGTCTCCCGGGATTCCGGTGTTTTAATTTCAAATACATTTTTGTTGTAATAGCTTAATCCTCTTACGAGCGACGGCTGGAAAACAATCCCAACACCATAATTTTTGCAGTATTTTTTTAATTCAGAAATATCTTTATAATTTTTATATTTTTCAAAATATTTTTCAGGTTTTTTTAAAATATTCACCAAATTTTCTGCTTTATATTTTTTTAAATTAGATTTAATCTCTGCTTCAGGAAGTTTGTCTAATTTATCAATTTCTCTTAAAATTTGGTTTTGATTTGATTTAATTTCAAGCTCTTTAATTTGGCTTCCTGACGAATTAATGGAAATTTTTCCCGAATTTGCTTCAAGAATTTCATTTAATAATGCCCGGTTTCCAACATAAATTTTAAATTTAATTCCTAATTTTTCCAAAACTTCTTTTGTCAAAGCCAGAATTTCAGCGTCGTCTTTAATTGTTGAGCCAATTGTGTCAATATCGCTCTGGACAAACTGCCTGAATCTATTTGAGGAAACAGGCTCATCCCTGAAAACTTCTCCAAGCTGATATCTTTTGTACGGAAGTTTTTTATTTTGCATTAATCTTTTTAATTGAAATGTAAATTCATATCTTAAAGCGAGTTTTCTTTTTCCCTTGTCTTCAAGTTTGTAAATGTCCGAGACTGCTTCGTCATTTGAATTTTCTCCTCTGACAAATTCTTCCGCTTCAATTACGGGAGTTTCAGCCGGCTCGTAGCCGTATTTTTCAAAAGTTTCAACTAAGATTTTTTTTATTTCTGCTCTTTTTTTTGCTTCTTCTCCGACATAATCTTTGAATCCTTTTATTGTTTCCATTTTATTTTAAATAACTCCCCCGCTTATAAGTACTTCTTGTAATTTGTTTTTCATTTCGGAAAAGGGCGGAAGAGGAGAATTGAACTCCCGTTTCACGAGCCACAGTCGCGCGTTCTACCATTGAACTACAACCGCCATTATAATTTAATTTAGTTGATAGTGATATAAAAACATTCTTATTAGAATCTCTCAGAAAGCAACAGCTAGAAAAATTTTCTTTTCTATTAGCAATGGGGACGAGCGACTTCACGAGACATAATCTGTGAGACCAAATCTCGAAATCCGAGTGAGGTCGGGAGCCGAGCCCAAAGTTTAGTTGTCATGAAAAAAGAAAACTAGAAAGCTATTTAAATTTAACTAAATCTCCAAAAAAATACAAATGCAAATTTTTATAATAAATCTTATAAATGCGTTTTGTTCTATGTAATCATGTTTGAATTAATAGTTGAAAGAGGAGTTACAAAAACCTGGAAAGATTTTATTTCACAAAGCCCAAAGTTTTCTATAGCTTTAGATGGTTATGTTTCTGGACCGACCAATCATCAAATAGACGGACGAAGATTAAACCTTAATCATCACGAAGGCGTCAACAGACTAATTACAAAAAGCACTTCTGCCCAGACTTATTTTTTTATAAAACAGGGAATGATTAAAAATTTTTATAATTCAGAAAACCAAAAAATCAGTGTTTATGTAAATGACCCTGACCAGGATGTTTGTTTGTCGTTATGGCTGTTATTTAATTATAAAAGAATAATGAAAAATGATGAACCTTTAATTGAAAGATTAGTTGAAATAGAAGATAAATTAGATATTACCTGCGGGACTTATCCTTTTGACTCAAATTCTAAAATTATGAAAGAAATGGCTTGGATATTTGAACCATATATTAAATCACGCCATACAAATCAGCTTTATACAATGACTAATGATGAAATTAAAATTTTAATAAAAAAAGTACTAATACGAATTGATAAATATTCTCAAGGCAAATGTGAGATGGTTAATTTAGATACAAGATATAAATTGATTCAGTCTGATAAAGATATTCATATGATTGAAGAAATTGGACCTTATGCAAAAATGGAATTTATAAAAAATGGAATTAATAAAGCAATTTTAGTTAAAAAAAGAAATGAAAATTACACTTATACTTTATTAAAAACAGACCCGTTTGTTTTATTTCCTTTAGAAAAAATTTATGCTGAATTAAATAAAATTGAAAAAAAGCAAACAGGAAATTTTCAATCGCTTTCCAAGAATGTCAAGCGAAAGAAAAATGAAAAATGGGGCGGAAGCGATTTAATCGGCGGAAGCCCAAGAATAAGCGGAAGCGCAATTAAGCCGGATAAATTAATTAGCTTAGTCAGTAAAATCACTAAAAATTATCTAAACTAATTTTAACCTAAAAAGTTATAGTTATCTTGAATTACCGAGATTCTCAATTTTACCTAGGACAATATCTTTGCCTTTTAATTTATCTAATAATATTTTAATCATCGTGCCCTTGACTTTATTCGCGACATTAAAATCCACTAAATATCTAAACCTTAAAATAACTCCTTTTTCATTAATAGATATCCTTGGAACTATTTCATTCTGCGCTTTAAATTCTTCTTTAAATGTTTTTTTTAATTCTTTTTTAATATTTTGGTCATAATAATCCTGGACTATTTTTTCAGCTATTTTTTGCGCTTTTTTCCAATTGCTTTTATAAGTTAAATAAATCGCAACTTCATCCCAGATATAATTTGTTCCTTTTGTAAAATTTGCTACAGGGCTTGTCAAGACAAATTCATTTGGAATTGAAAGAGATTTTCCTGTCGGGTCGCCGATGTTGTCGAGTTCAGCTAAATCAGTATACATAACTTTAATTTCATGAACTCTTCCGTTTGTATTATTTATTGAAATCACATCTCCTATTTTGTAAGTTTTATTAAAGACAATTGTAAGCCAGCCGACAAAATTTAAAATTGGTTTTTGCAATGCAAAGGTTATTCCAAAGCCGATTAATCCCAAAGAAGTGATTAACGAGCCCACTTGTTTAAACAATAATGAAAAAGTAATAAATAAAATAAAAATCCACATAAAATATTTGTAAACAGACAGCACTAATTTAACATCTCTTTTTTCGCCGTTGCTGATTAAATAATTCTTTAATAATTGGGAGCTGAATTTTATAAATAAATAACTTAAGATAACAACAACAATAAATATTAATATGTTTTCAAAAGTTTTGGTAGAGCCATTTGTTGCGTTGCTTTCCAGATAAGATAATCCATATTTTTTAAATAAAAAATAAATAAGAATCATTCCAATTACAAGCGCAAAAAATATAATCCATTTATTCACCCCTTTTTTATTCATACTCGGGATAAAATGGTTTTGTTTAAATATCTTTAGCCAAAATCTTGCAAAGCTGTTTTGAACCTGAATACTCAACTCAAAAGATATTTTTGGAAAATAAAAATTATTGAATGAAAGATTTATTGTTTATCTTTAAGTTTACTCTCTAATAAATTTTCTAAATCTTCCTTTAATGCTTTCAATTCTTTAAGTTATTGAACTCTTGTGGTGAATCTATCCCAAAGAGTTCCTCCTATAAATAGTCCTCCACTCAGAGCAATCACTCCCAAACTATTCAGACTATGGTCTGATCCAATCGTTTCAGTTATTCCCAATAAAGCACCGCCATACTTTGTAACATTAGCACCTACATAGCTCCAAGTTGAATAAAAAATATCATCATTATAATTTTTCATTTTGTTTTTTTATATAATCTTAATAGAAAAGACTTATTTATAAACTTTTTGTTTCTGTTACTTTTTTTTAATTACGACAATATTTGCAAAGGGAGAAAAAAATCAAAATAAAAAAATTGAGGCGATTGATTGCTTTTAGCACCAAAATAAATATAAAATAAATAAAATTAATTACGCTGAAACAGCAAGTTCATCAGTAAAAGTGTTGTCGCAATAGAATATTTCCCCTGATTTCTTCATGAAGAATGGAACGACTGTTACTTGAGCTGGAGTAAAACCAATTCCAGAAACTTCATATGTTTTTTTGTCTAATGGTTTGATTTTCCCTATTAAATCTTCACTATTTACACTATTCTCTTTTAAAGCATCTTCAACTATTAATTTAACTCCATCAAGGTCTTTTCCTGAAGAGCTTCTTGAAACTGTAACATCTTGAGAACCTACAATAATACTTTCATCATCTCTTGTTGAGTTTGCAATCTTTACAGCATGCATTTCAACATCCAAGCAAGCGCTTGCTAATTCAATATTTTCTGCGCCTTTTGTGACAGTTCCTTTTACAACAACTGAAAC
>JAUYHR010000056.1 GCA_030689875.1 Nanobdellota archaeon | reverse complement strand
CTGTACTATGGGGCTGTATAAATTAAAACTAAAATTAATTTATAAAAGTTGTGAATTGCAATAATGCTTCTAAGTAAGGTTGAAAAAAATAATTTACACCTCAAAAATTAGAAGATAGAGCTATCTTAAGTTTTTCTACCATTGTAGTTTCTTTTTTTAAAAAAGAAACCCATTTTTTAATTATTAAAAATACTTTGATATAAAACAAGTCTGTTAATATCCTGTTTTGGAGGATCTCTCCATCTAAAAAAAGTTTTTAATCTGCTCGGTTTGTATTCCTCTCCGACTAAAGCGGCGGCTAATTTTTTATATTCCTCGCTGGCTTCAGATCTTGGGTTGTACTCAACACTTGAAACAAATTTTGAAAGAGCTTCTAAAATATTAATATCGTATGGAATAACTGCTACTATAGGAATCTCAAGAGTCTCTTCAATGTGCTCTAAAGGAATTTCAAATTTTTTATTGTGAACTTTATTAATTATTACTCCTTGAATCGGGACTCCTCTTTCTTTAGCGGATTTAATTGCCTTCAAAGTTGCGCTTAAAGTTGGATGATCTGGTGTTGAAACAACAAACAAAACATCAGAAGCCAGCATTACTCCCAAAGTTTCATCATTCAGCGACGGGGAAGAATCATAAAAAATATAATCATATTTTTTTTTCAGATAATCCATTCTGTCTTTTAATTTCAGGGGATTAACTTGCATGTCTGTAAAAACAGATGCAGGAAGAATATCCAAATTCTCCAGACTATGAATCGCATCCTTTGCGTTAATTTCCCTGTTTAATACGTGGTGCAAACTCGTCTCAGGATCAATAATTTTAAAATGAATTCCCAAATTAGGCGCAGAAAGATTGCCGTCGACTAAAAGAACTTTCTTGTCGAAACCTGCGATTGCAGATCCAAGAGATGCAACAACAGAAGTTTTTCCCACACCTCCCTTTAAACTAATCACCCCGATGCTTTTTCCCATGCTTTATTAAGGAATTGTTTATTTAAAAACTTGTTTCATTTGATAAATTTAAATAAATTGGGAAAATCGCTTAAAAAATAATTTTTTAATTAATCACTCTTAAGAAAACAACAACCTTTAAAAATAACTTCGTTTATTAAAATCTTATGTCAAGTAAAAAATTAATTGAAAGCGCGATAGAGAATAAAAACGAAATCAAAACAGAAAGTTCAAAAATAACCTTAAAAGAATTTGAAAAAATGGTTCTTGACCTCGCTAAAAAAGGATTAACTGCTGAAAAAATTGGAGAAGAATTAAGAAAACAAAAGATTCATCCAAAAGAATATGATAAAAAAATTTCTAAAATCCTAAAAGAAAACAATTTATATATTTCTCCAGATTTAAAGAATGTAGAAGAAAAATTTAATAGAATAAAAACTCATTTTGAAAAAAATAAACAGGATAAAAGAGCGTTGGGTGAAAAGAGCAGAATCTTTTCACAAATAAGAAAAATAAAACAATACAATCAAACAGCTCAATAATTGATCCTTTTAATAAAAGAAGTATGACAAATAATCTAGAATTAAAAATCAAAGAAATAGCTTCAATCTTTTTAGAAAAAACGAAAGACAAAGAAATCCAGCTAATCAGTCATTTTGACACAGACGGAATAACGTCCGCCGCAATAATGGTTCAAACATTAATTAGACTTGACAGAAAATTTAATCTAAAAATTATTAAAAGCTTAGACCAAAATTTTATAGAAAATCTCCAAAAAAATAAAATAATTCTTTTTTTAGACCTTGCTTCAGGAAGTTTAGATTATATTCAAGAATCCGGATTAGAAGAAGTTTTTATAATAGACCATCATGAAATTGCGCAAAAAATTCCAGAGAATGTAAATATAATAAATCCTCAATTGCATGAAAAACAAAAAATAAGCAGTTCCGGATTAACTTACTTATTTTCTAAAGAAATTGACCTAAAAAATAAAAAACTTGCGAAACTTGGAATTATTGGGATGGTTGGCGACAGATTAGAAGGAGAAATTGAAAAATTAGATATATTAGAAGATTCAGAAATAAAAAGAAAAAAGGGATTGTTAATTTATCCGGCTACGAGGCCCTTAAATAGGGTCCTTGAATTTTCATCAAACCCGTATATTCCGGGAGTCACTGGCGACGCTATAGGAGTAATGGAATTATTAAGAGAAGCAAATTTAAGTCCAATAAAAGGAAAATATAAAAGTTTGCTTGAATTAAATGAAAAAGAAATGGAAACAATAACAACCTCAATAATGCTAAGAAATCCCCAATCTACAAATAAAAAAATAATTGGAGATATTTTTTTAATAAAATTATACAATCAACTTGAAGATACAAGAGAAATAAGCGCGAAAATAAATGCCTGTTCAAGATCTGGTCAGAGCGAAATTGCATTGCAGTTTTGCATGGAAATACCATCGGCAAAAAAATCTGCGGAAACAATCTACTTAAAATACAAACAAGAATTAATTTCAGGATTGGATTTTATTAAAAAAGCAGAAAAAATCCAGGGAGAAAATTTCGTAATAATAAATGCTAAAAACAAAATAAAGGATACGATGATTGGAACTATTGCGAGCATTATTTCAAATTCATCAATTTACCCGGAAGAAACAACAATAATTGCTCTGGCTTTTAATGAAACTGAAAAAAAGATAAAAATCTCTGCAAGAAATGTTGGAAGTCAAGGAAGAAATGTTCGGGAAATTCTCAGCAGGATTATCACGCTAATTGGGGGCGAAGTTGGAGGCCATGAATTTGCTGCGGGGGGCATAATTGACAGAGAAAAAGAGCAGGAATTTTTAGAATGTTTGAAAAGAAATTTAGAAATTGAAGTAATTAAGATATGATTTTATAACAATAATTATTATAAAGATAAAATTCATGCCAAAATCATGGATGTCCAAAAAATCCGGGAACAATGCCTAAATTGGTATGAACAATTAGAAATCGAAACAAGAAAATTAATTTCTGATAAAAGATATCTTGAAAAAAAGAGAGAAATGGAAAATTTTACAAAAAATAATTTAGAAAAAATTGCGAATCCAAAATATGAACTTTTCTCAACCGTAAAACAAAATTGCATTAAATCTTATGAAGACTCAATATTCTTTCTAAGAGAAAGACAAATATTTGAAAAAGAAGGAAAATTAGAGTGGAGATATTTTGGATACTTATTTGATGTAACAAATAATAAAATCAATTATAGAACCGCTCCGGGCTATATTCCAGAGGAACAACTTGCAAGTTTGAATTAATTCTTATCACAATCTTTAAAACCCCGCTAATTTTATTTAAAGAATGGAATTAGAAGAAGGAGACTTGGTTTTATGCACCGTTGACAGAATAGTTGGAACTATTGTTTTTGTAAAAATAGAAGGTGAAAAAAGAGAGGGAAGCATTGTTGTAAGTGAAATTGCGCCGGGCAGAATAAGAAATTTAAGGGATTATGTCGTTCCAAAAAAGAAAATTGTCTGCAAAGTTCTAAGAATTTCGTCAGAAAGAGTGGATCTTTCATTAAGAAGGGTGGCTCAGAACGAAAAAAAACAAATAATAGAAGAATATAGCCAGGAAAAGAGTTATGAAAGTATTTTAAAAAGCATTTTAGGCGACAATTCAAAACAGATAATTGATAAAATAAAAGAAAGAGAAAGTTTGTATAGTTTTTTTGAACAAGTTAAAAAAAGTCCAGATTTTTTAACAAAACTCGTCGGAGAAGAAAATTCAAAAAGGATTATACAAATAATAAGCAAGCAAAAAACTAAAAAATTAATAATAAAAAAAGAATTCAGATTAACCAGCGCAAAATCAAATGGACTGGAGTTAATTAAAGAATTATTGGGCAATATAGGGCATGTTGAAATAAATTATCTTGCTGCTGGAAACTTTTCATTAAAAACGCAATCTGAAGATCCAAAAAAAGAAGAAAAAAAATTAAGAATAATTCTAGAAAATATTGAAAAAAAAGCAAAAGAAAAAGGGATGGAATTCTCAATAAAAGAAAAATAATAATTTGTTCGTTCTACAAAATTTATTTAATGTTAATTCAACCTATTTTAAAAGAAAAATAAACCCCACCGCAACCCTTAAATAACTGCGCGTCTTTATGCAAATATGGGAAATGGAAAATTTTATGTAAGAATTGTAGGAATAATTTTTGACCCTAAAGAAAGAAAAATATTAATTGGAAAAAATAAAGGAGACAAAAAGTATAGTTTTGTAGACGGAGAATTGCACTATGATGAAGAGCTGAACTTAGGGATAAAAAGAGTAACTAAAGAAAAGACAGGTTATATTATTTCCAATCTGGGCACAATTTTTTCCGGAATTAAAAAAAAGGAAGAATTGGCGATTTATTTTTTATGTGAAATAAAAGATGGAAAAGCAAAACCGGGAAAAAACGTAAAAGAGATAAAATGGGTTAAAGCAAAAGAAATTGAGAATTTAATTAATGAAAAACTCCCAAACAGATTAAAAGAATATCTTGTTAATATTGCTGATTAGAATTCTAAAATGAAACAATTAATTTCACAAATAAATTTATCTCTTAGAAAAGCAAATATTTTTACAGATTTTAAAAAAATAAGAGAACTAAGAAAAAAATCTTCTGAAACAAGTAGAAGTCATTATTCTGTTGAAGATGTTAAAATAATGACTGGGGCAGGAGATCATCTCTTATTAGATTTTATAAATCCCTTTAGAAAAATTTATGTCGGAACATTAGAAAAACAAATAGTTGGATATATAGAAATCGCCCCATCAAAAGAATGGCTTTGGCATATTTTTGTTCATCCAAGTTATGCGGGTAAAGGCATTGGTAAATTTTTGATGAATAAAGTTGAAGAGATGTTTAAACAAGAAGATTTAGAAAATATAAAATTATATGCGAGATTAAATGCTGTAAATTTTTATAAAAAATTGGGCTTTGTTGAAAAAGGCAGGCATAATTGGAAAAATATCTTTACGAGATATAAAAGTTTTGAAATGAAATATATGGTTAAAAAAATATAAAATGAAACTAAAAATCTGTAAAT
Source organism: Nanobdellota archaeon (assembly GCA_030689875.1). GTDB lineage: Archaea > Nanobdellota > Nanobdellia > Pacearchaeales > GW2011-AR1 > JWKY01. Next base: position 1,448 of record JAUYHR010000056.1, on the reverse strand, counting down.
CCTGCAATATTTATACTTTAAAAGAAAATTGCTCAAAGTGTAATTTTAAAACTTCCGACGCGCATTACAAATTCATAAAAATAAGAGATGTTCCTAAAAGTGACATTAATATTGTTAGAAAGAATTAATTAAAATTCCATTCTTCTTTAAAAATCCCAAAAACCATAAAATAAAAGGTTTCAAAAAATAAAAATAATTATAGATTCCCTATTTAAATTCTCACCAAACTTTAAAAAATTAATTTTCTAAAATCTTGGTTTTCTCTTAGCGTGGCACTCTCTGCAATAAACAGGTTTTCCTTCTGTTGGCTTGAATGGAACTTCACAAGCTTTTCCGCATTCTGAACACTTTGCAGGATGCATTTCTCTTGGTCCAAAATTGCCTTGAGGCCTGTCTCTTCCGCCTGATCTGAATCCGCCGCCGCTTCCTCTGTCGTTAAATCCGCACATTTGTTTTTTCCTCCTGAAATTTAGAAATAATTGGGATTTATAAATTTATATTTTCTTCAAAATAGCCATATTCTTCAACAGAGCCCCTTTTTTAACTTCTTGCAAATTAAAATAATTTAACTTGTTCATCAATCATTTTAATTTCTTTCTTAACAATTTCCATATCTTTTTCCCAGAGAGGGGCTAAATCTCTTTTATAAATTATTGCGGCAGGATGAAACAGCGGAATCAATCTGAATTTTATATTTCCCATTTCAATGTCCCTGACCTTTCCATGAATTGAAGTTATTCCCGGCTGATTTTTCATCAAATCCACCTCGCCTTTAGCAAGAAAAAATTTAGTCGCATAATTTCCAAGTGAACATACCACTTTTGGTTTAATTTTTTTAATTTGTTCCAATAGCCAGGGAGTGTGCGCCTTTATCTCTTCGGGAAGAGGATCTCTGTTCTCGGGCGGTCTGCACTTTAAAATATTCGCGATATAAACATCATTCATGCTTAATCCAACTTTCGCCAGCAATTTATCCAGATTCTTTCCTGCAAGCCCTACAAATGGCTCTCCCTGCAAATCCTCGTTCTTCCCGGGCGCTTCCCCGACAAAAAGAATATCTGCATTAAGATTTCCCTTTCCCACGACGATATTCGTGCAATTTTTATAAATCTCCGTCTCCTTCACCAATCTTATGTATTCCGGTTCTGTCATTAAAATAAAAAACTTAAAAGGATATTTAAATATATATTAATAATAAATTTAATCTACTCGCAACTTCACTCAGTAATTAATAAAAAATAATTTACCTTCCGTGAAATTGCTCGCCCTCATAGTTCAGCCAGGATAGAACGCAGGGTTGCGGACTCTGTAACCGAGGTTCAAATCCTCGTGGGGGCATTATAATATTCAGCGAAGCTGAATGTTTATTTATTTTTCAGGAATTTGAACCGGAGGTGTCAAATCCGAGCGACTTCACGAGATATTATCACGAAGTCAAACTTGGAAAA
>JAUYHR010000053.1 GCA_030689875.1 Nanobdellota archaeon | reverse complement strand
TGTCTTTTGATTTTGTTGATTTTTTTTCAGATGTTTGTTTTTTTAATTTTGTTTTCTTTTCTACTGATTTTTTCCTCGACATATGGCTGTCCTTGATGAGAAGTTGCTCAAGTATTTAAATTTAAGTATGGTGCCAGGGGTGGGATTTGAACGCACGACAGCTCGGTCTTCAGCCGAGTGCTCTCCCGGGCTGAGCTACCCTGGCACATCGAATGGTCTTATAGCTGAGCAATTAAAGTGTGTCTTTTACTGTTTCCAAAAAACATCTGTTATTCCGTTTCTTTTGTTAATTATTCTAGCTAAAACAAATAGTAAATCAGATAATCTATTTAGATACTTTTTACATTCTGCATTTACATTTTCTTTCTCTGATAGTAAAATAACCATGGTTTCTGCTCTTCGTGTTACTGTCCTTGCAAAATGAACTTGAGAAGCAATAGGATGACCTCCTGGAAGAATGAATTTCGTAATTGGAGTGAGTTCTTTTTCAAACTGATCAATAAAAGCCTCTAATTCTAAAATATCCCCTTCTTCAATTCGATTTATTTTTTTTTTAGAATCAAGAGGTGTTGCTAAATCAGCCCCTAAAACAAAAAGTTTTTTCTGAAGATCTAATAAAATGGTTTCAATTTCTTGATCTTGATTATACTTAAGAACAATTCCTAAAATAGAATTAAGTTCATCCACATCACCATAGGTTCTTAAAAAAGGAGAGTTTTTTGAAACCTCTTTTCCACTAAAAAGTCTTGAACTGCCCTGATCTCCCATCTTGGTATAAATCTTCATGATTTTTATCATAACCACTCATTTTTTATTGTCACTTTCACTTTTGTTAAGTAGTTTTCCAAATTTTAAGGAATAAATTTGAAAAAAATAGTCTATTTTTTATTGTCATCACATTTTCAGACTGCTAAAAGTCAAAACCAGTTTGAAAGTTCTTAGACTTACTATCTTTTTTCTTCTTTTTCTTTCTTACTTTTGGGTGTGCCCTCTTTCGGCAGATCCCGATTCTCAACCCAAAGTGCCCTTTGAAGATCAAACTTTTAAAGAAATCAATTTAGAAGTAGGCTTTTACGATTATCATGCCCTCAAGAGCACCTTTCATCCCTATATGGATGAAGGAATCATGGCACACATTGCTGCACAA
>JAUYHR010000051.1 GCA_030689875.1 Nanobdellota archaeon | reverse complement strand
CTCCTTTAAAATTTCTCTTGAAATTTTTCCACAGTTTACGAGGACTTTAAAATTTCTCCTGAAATTTTTCCGCAGTTTATGAGGACTTTAAAATGTATCTTTTGAAAAGTTATAACTACATTAAAAAAGTTAGTAACTACTTATCACTTTTTTCAAAAGATTTTCTTGCGCACTCTTCGCTGAAATCAAAATTCACCGAGCTTAAATGCGATATGATTGCTTCAGCGCTTTTATTTCCAAGATTACTGCAATGCATTAAATAAGAAGTATAGGTTTTTTCGTTTTTCCAAGACAGATTCCCTCTATTTTTATCTGTAAAATAAGAATAACATTCGCGCCGCAAATCATTATATGTTGCGATTTCTTGCCTCTTTAAACAATTTGAAATCCTAACAACTAAATTGCGGGAATTTTCCTTAAATAAGGATGGGTAATCAAATGGTTTATTCAATAAAATATTCTCTGTTTTTTCTTCTGATTCTTCAACAAGGATTTTTTCCAATCTTTCAATTATTCTATTTGGCAAATCGCCCTTTCCAAGTTCTTTGTTTAAAATTCCATTTTTATATGCATCAAGAATAAAGTTTACAGCGTCGACATTAAGAACATCTTTGAATCCTTCAACCAATTTTGTCTTTAAGTTTCCCTCTCCTAATTCTTCACTTAACACTTTTCCATAATCTTTTATAAGTTTTTCAAAATATTTTTCCATTTTTATCTCTCAACCTTTTCTACCAGGAAAGCAGGACACTCGCAAGACAGATCCCAGTTCGCGTCGAGGCGAAGCCTATCATCATTGGCATAGAACCTGACGGCACTTTCAGTTTTTTTAGAAGGTTTTGAATTAACTCTCCAAAAATACATTGGAGTTTTATTTATTTTATTAGAAATTTCATTTAATTTTTTAATATCATTTGTTTTCAAAAGTGATTCCAAAGCATTTGGATTATCAATTTTTTCTATCCAATTATCATTGCCGACAATATCTCCAATTATAGAATAAGCATCAGATGTTCCATAATTGTGAATTGTTTCATCTTTTTGCCCGGCTGGATTATAAATTACTCCTGTTAAAGTATTTAGCCAATTATTCCTTAGAGATCTATGAACATAATTTTTTAATTCATTATCTTCTGAATTTGCAGTGTCTTCTAAAAGTCCAATCATTTGAATAGAATTTAATGGAAGCGGATTTCCTTTTTGTTTTTGCTCTTCATAAAATTCAGCAAGTTTATTTTGAGTCATTGAAGGAGATAGGTTTTCCATTAATCTATAAGTATGAATTCCATCATCAATTTCAAAATATCCTGGGCTTGGAGCAACATGCTTTGTTTTTACTTTAATGTTCTTTTCCATAGAATTTTAGAAGAATTAAACTATTTAAACTTTTCCTGTGTTACTCTTTTAAAATTAATAATCCTTTTTTAAAACCTCTTTCTCTCTTATAACCTATGGAAAAAATGGGGGTGAAGCAGGAACAAGTCCATGATATTTTGTTTAACCGGGAGATTGGCTGGCAGGAAATTATTTATGATTTGATTAACACAGAACAGCTGGACCCTTGGGATATTGACATTATGATTTTAACAGAAAAATATCTTGAGACCATCCAAAAATTGGAAGAAACAGATTTTTTTATATCAAGCAAAGTGCTTTTAGCGGCGTCGCTTTTGTTAAGAATCAAATCAGAAATTTTGCTTAACCAGTATATAAAAAGCATAGATGAAATTTTGTTTGGAAAAAAAGAATATTTAGACAGCAAAAAAATGGAAAGAATTGAATTAAATGAGCAGATTCCTGAATTAATTCCCAAATCTCCGATGCCGCGTTTTAAAAGAGTCAGTTTGAAAGAGCTTATGGAAGCACTGAATAAAGCAATTATAACGGAAAACCGGAGAATTAAAAAAGAAATTGTAAAGAGCAATGCAATAAGAGAGGTTGGAATTTCATTTCCAAAAAGGAAATTAAGTGTACGGGACAAAATAAAACAAATTTTTTCAAAGATAATTTATTCTCTTGAAGAAAATAAAAACGAGAATAGAATTAATTATAATTGCATAGTCGGTGAGGAAAAACACGAAAAGATTTTTTCTTTTGCGCCTTTATTGTATTTAGAGCATCAAAAAAAAATTTGGCTTGAGCAAAACGAACATTTTGGAGATATTTATATTTGGGAAAG
>JAUYHR010000042.1 GCA_030689875.1 Nanobdellota archaeon | reverse complement strand
CCCTAGCCTTCATCCCTGACAGTCAGAACCGTCCTCGCAGGATGCCTTCGCTGTTGTGAGTCTGTCCGAGATTAACGCATTTTACCGCTACTTCGAACATACTTCCTGCGTCTGCCGGTCTCTAGCCTGGCAGTACTCCTTGCACGCCTCATCTTTGAGAGATAAGATTTCACAAGGAACTTACCAGGCAAGCTACGGATGTTTTAGACCCAATAAAGATGGCTGCGACTTGGACCGCGAGTATTACCGCGGCGGCTGGCACTCGTCTTACCCAGTCCTTATTCGCCAAACTTTTTACATTTGGCAAAAGCTTCTCAAGTGAGAAGCACTCTGGTTCAAACTGTCACGCTTTCGCGCATTGCAGATGATTCCTAACTGCTGCACCCCGTAGGGCTGGGAATAGTGTCTCAGATTCCCTCTCAGGGCCTCTCCGCTAAGAGCCCTTACGGATCACAGGCTTGGTGGGCTATTACCCCGCCAACTACCTAATCCGCCGCAGCCCCATCCTTTGGCTCGAATTTGGGAGACAAATCATTCCAGGGTATGTCTCTTATCAGGAATTAACCTCAGTTTCCCGAGGGTATGCCTGACCTAAGGGTAGGTTAGCTACGTGTTACTGAGCAGTTCGCCGACTTTCGTCAGACTTGCATGTCTAAGCGCAAATCAGAGAGCCGCAACCGCCAGCAGGATCAACTGGATTTAAATAATTTCATATTCCGTCGACGAATCGATAGAATCCATTACGCAATTTTCTCGCAAGAAAAAATTACTTCACACAAATTTCCTACTTTTAGCTACGTTATTATAATATTGGTCGTGAGAATTACAACTAAATGACTGCTTCTACATACATCATACCTTAATGAGGTAAATATGAATTGTTAAGGCACTCATCTTAGTTACGAGTAACTCAGAAAAAAAGTATTTATAAATGTTTCGTCGGATTTTTAGAAATTAATCTTGGAAAATTTGCTGAGAAAATACAAAATTTTAAGATTGACGACGGAGATTAAATTTTTAAGAAATTAATTTTTCTATTCTATTTACAATTTGTTTAGAAGATGATTTGTGCGTATTAAAAGTTGGCATTTTTTTGTTTTTTTTAATAAAATATCCTTCATACAATTGTTTGAATCTCTTGTGGCTTCTATTAGATATTTTTTTATGTTTTTCTTTTTTTGATTCTTCTAATCTTTTATTGAATCGTTCTTTTGCAATATGAAAAGGAGATTCTAAGTTAATTTCTATAAATTTCATTTTTCTCTTTTTTGATAAAGATTTGAAAAATTTTATACCTTTGTTGGATAAATTTACTCCAACCCCTTCAATTATCAAAGAGTATTTTTCTTTTGTAACTTCATTAGCCAAAGTTGTTAATAAGTAATATATTAGTTTTGAATGTTTTTTTCTATCATATTTTGATATTAGCCACTTAAGTTTGTCTGCTGAAATCCTAAATAAATTTTCATGTTTTTTCATTAGAATTTCTACCACGGAAGTTTTTCCAGCACAAGAGTGTCCAAAGAGTACAAGAATGAATCTTTTCATTTTAATAAAATAGTAAACTTGGTTATAAATCTTTCTTCAGAAAATTTACTTAAAAAAGATTCAATTAGTGAATTGTCTTCGGGGAATTATTCTTCTAATAATTTTTCCAACCAATTAATTTTATTTTTTGATTCCTTAATTATATCTTCTATTTTTCTTTTGTCTACTTTATTTAATCTTTTTGTTAAATAAGCAGGCAAGAAGGTTGTTGCATCATCTTCAGAATCAAAAATAGGAAGTTCCTTTTCATCATAATTCCCAGTAAAATAAAATAATTCTTTCACATCTTCAATTTTATAAAAACCTTTTTCTATTTTTTTATTATTTTTATCTAAATATTCAACCATGCTTTCTCATCAATATCAATCTTTATAAAAATAATTCTTTTAGAATATATATCTCTTTTAATAAAACAAAATTTAAAAACATCAATTAATTAATTATTTTATGGATCCAAATAATATGCAGATGCGAATGCAGGAAATACAACAGAGCGAATCTTTTTCTGATGTTCTTGGAAAAATTCTTTCTGGAAAAGCGGGATATAAGCCAGTTATTGAAAAAAGACAGGAAATTTTAATGTGCAAGATGTGCATGACTCCGTTGCTGATTCAAAAGCAAAAATTCTGCCATGAATGCGGAAAAAAAATGGAATATTCTGCAGGTTAATTTAATTATTTCTGTTAAAACCGCAACATATATAAATAACCATTATATAGGTTATTATAACCATCATAGAGGTTAAAATGAATTTAGTTCAATTTTTAAAAACAAATGAAAATGCAAGAAAGATTTTTGGACAGCGGGAGCTGAAAATAATTGAAAAACAAATCAATGGAATTAATCTGACCCAGTCTGAGAAAAATCGTTTATCAAGAGACATCAGAAAAAAGTTTCAATTCATAAATGAAGCCTCAAAATTCAAAGACGAATTTGAACTAAAGAAATCCAGCTCAATAAATTCAATGATTCGTGAAGCAAAAGAAATAATTTTAGATCATCCATTAAGAAATAAAATAAAAAAAATAATTCTCTTTGGTTCAGTTGTTGAAAAAAAATTGACAATGAAATCAGATATTGATATTGCAGTTGAATTTTTAGATATAACAAAAAAGCAGGCATTTGATTTTAGAAAAAATGTCTCAGGTAATCTTCCTGAAAAAATAGACATCCAAGTTTTTAATGTTCTCCCTGAAAAAGTAAAGAAAGAAATTAAAAATAATGGGAAGATAATTTATTCCAATGAATAGAATTAATGATAAATTAGAGGAAATAGAAAAATATATACAAGAACTATCTGAAATAATTCCCGTTGATTTTGAACAGTATAAATATGATTTTAAGACTAAAGCGGCCTGTGAAAGATACTCTGAAAAAATAATCGGAGCAATAATTGATACATCCTTTTTAATAATCAAAGAAAATAGATTAAAAATTCCTGAAGAAGAGAAACAAGCTCTTGATATTTTATGTGAAGAAAGTATAATTACCAATGAATTAAAAGAAAGGCTAAGAGATGCTAAAGGAATGAGAAACATCCTCGCACATGAATACGGCAAAATTGACGATAAAATTGTCTTTGAATCAATAAAAGATGAATTAATCTTTGATGCTGAAGAATTTATTAAACAAATTAAAAAGTTCATGAAATATTAAAATGCCAAAATTTGTAATCCATAAACATCACGCATCTCATCTTCATTGGGACCTTCGTCTAGAAATGGGCGGCGTCTTGAAATCTTGGGCAGTTCCAAAAGAACCGTCGGCAAAAAAAGGAATTAAAAGATTAGCAATTCAAGTTGAAGACCACGATTTAAGTTATGCTGATTTTGAAGGGGAAATTCCAGAAGGAAATTACGGCGCCGGCAAAGTTGAAATTTGGGACGCTGGAACTTATGAATTAATTGAGAAAGATTCTAAAAAAATTATTTTTGATTTGAATGGGAAAAAATTAAAAGGAAAATATGTTTTGGTTAAAACAAATTTCGGAAAGCAAAAAGAGAAAAGTTGGTTATTCTTTAAAACAAAAATCTTTAAAAAATGGGTTTTTCTTTTAGAAAAAGAAAAGTTACAGTGTAAAAGAAAACTAAAATAGTAAAAGATAAAAATGAT
>JAUYHR010000023.1 GCA_030689875.1 Nanobdellota archaeon | reverse complement strand
GGCAAAACAACCATTCCATACGACAAATGTTTTATTTTATCCGCAAAATTAAATTTTAGTTTTTTCAAAATTGAGACAAGGACATTAAAATGATAATCCTGCTCATTTCCGACGACATAAACTGAACTGTCAATTTTAAGCTCGTCAAATTTTAATTTAGCAAGATATAAATCCTGCGTGATATAAACAGAAGTTCCGTCTGCTCTTAAGACAATTTTTTCTCCAAGTTTTTCATTATTCAAATCAATAAATACGCTTCCGTCGCTCTTTTTTTTAAAAATTCCTTTTTTTAATCCTTGTTCAACAAGCTTTTTGCCTTTCAGATAAATTTCGCTCTCAAAATATTCTTTGTCCAATTTAATCCCATATTTTTTATATGTCTCTTTAAATCCGTCTAAAGCCCATTTATTCATTTTTTTCCATAAGGCAAGAATTTTTTTATCACCCTTGCTCGCACCCTCGCTCGATATGAAAGATTCAAGTTTCTCTCGCGAAAATGCTCGTTCCCACCTTCCCAACATTTCTTGAACATCTTCATCCGGAATTTTTTTTTCAGAAAACAAAACATAATAATCTCCAACAAAATGATCTGATTTTTTGTTTGTTGATTCTGGAGTTTTATTATTTCCGTATTTTTCATAAGCAATCATTGATTTGCATATATGAACTCCTCGATCATTATTCAAACTATTTCTAAAAACTTTTCCTCCTGAAAATTCCAAGATTCTTGAAACGCTTTCTCCAATAGCCATATTTCTTAAATGCCCTAAATGAAGGGGCTTGTTTGTATTTGGCGACGGAAATTCAACTGAAATTTTTTTTCCTTTTCCTTCAGTTGAATTTCCATAATTATCTTTCTCTTTTGTAATTTTTTTAATTATATTGACTGCAAGAATTTTTTTGTTGACAAAAAAATTCAGATATGCTCCGGTAACTTTTATTTCAGAAATTTCGCTTGAATATTTATTAATCTCATTTTTAATTTTTAAGGCAATTTCATTTGGAGCTTGTTTTAGTTTTGAGCTGAGAAAAAAACACGGAAACGCAAAATCTCCCATTAAAGAATCCGGAGGACTTTCAATTTTATCTTCAATTTCCTGAATTGTTAATTTTAAATTAAAAGATTTTTGTACGGCGTTTTGCAAGATTTTTGATATCACTCTTTTCATTTTAATCTCCTATTGAAATGAATGTAAAAATTTCCTGTTTTTGCTTTCATAATATTTATAAACAAGACTGGTTTTTATAAATTATGGTAGAAATAAAAAAAGACGGCCTTGAAAAAGCTCTTAGCAAAAAATCGGATGAACCTCAAAAAATGTCCAAAGAACAAGAAATTGCTTTTCATCAAGGAGCTTTAAACACTCTCGTTAATGAAAGAAATGAATTTTTTAAAATAATTCAAAATGTTGAGGGAGTTATGCAGGCGCATATTAAAAGACTTGAGGGATTAGGAGTTAAGATACAAGTTAGAAAGAACGAATAATTCTATAATAAATATAATGCGGGATACAGGAATGCTCCCAAGCCCACTCGGTCACTTACTTTTCGCTTCGCAAATATTATCTCGTGAACTTGCTCGTCGAACCAAGGTTCTCATCCAAATTTTACTAATTTAGATGCAATCTGCGATTGCATAATGCGGGATACAGGATTCGAACCTGCGCAAGCACTAAGCTACAGGATCTTAAGTCCTGCTCGTTTGACCACTCCGACAATCCCGCTTAAATCTTAAAAATATAATTCTGCTTATAAAACTTTCTTGATAAAAATAATTAAACTAAAAATTAAAAAATCATTCAAACAATTCTGAAATAGAATTGCCGGTTTGCACTCTGTAAATTGCTTCTGCAAAAATAGAACTAATATCAATAACCTCAACTTTTCCAGATTTTAAATAATGGGTATTGCTTGTCATCACAGTATCGAATTTTTCGCAAATTTCCTGCGTTCCTTTTGTAAAAATTCCATGAGTTCCATAACAAAATAATTTTTTGGCGCCTTTCTTTTTAAGCAAATCCGCTGCCTTGCATAATGTTTCGCCGGAATCAATTATGTCGTCTACAATCAAAACATTTTTTTCATTAACCTCTCCTATAGCTTCCATATGTTCTATTTCACCTGCAACAAGCCGGGTTTTATTTATTAAAGCAAAAGAATATTCTTGACCTTTGACTTCTTCTAATTGCGTTTTTTTTAATCTCTTAAGAAAAGCTTTTGCGCGATCTGCCCCTCCTACATCCGGAGAAACAACAACTAAATTTTCTAAATCACTAAAATGATTTTTATTTAAATAAGAAACCGCCTCTGGAAAACTATAAAGATTATCTATGGGAAGGTTTGCCGGATAAAATCCCTGAATTTGTGGAGCGTGCAAGTCCATTGTGATTATTCTTTTTAATCCGGAGGAAATTGATTCGGCAAGCGCCCTTGAAGAAATGGGGACATGAGCTTTGTCTTTTCTATCCTGCCGACTATAAAACAAATTTGGCAAAACAAAACTAATGCTGTTTACAGAAGAGCTGAGAAGTAAATCTTTAAGCAAAAGCAATTGTGTCCACCACTCTTGCGGATTTTTTGTTGAATCATGAATAAAATAAATATCTTTTTTTCTTATGTTTTCTGAAATATGCACTCCGCACTCTCCATTTCTAAAATGACTTATTTCAACTTCTTCCAAAGGAATTTTAAATCCTTTCTCTTTTTCAAGGTAATCTTTTATTTTTTCTGAAAAATTCCATGAATTAGACATTTTATCTGCAAGAATAATTACTTTATCCATAAAATGAAATATCCTAATCTATTTAAATTAATTATTATTCTGAAAAATACATGACGCTAACAAAAAAAGAAACATTTATTTTAATTTCTTTAATTGTTTTTCTTATTGCAATAAATTATTCGTGGCTGGACAGCTTAGTTATAGATTCTTTTTCTGATGATGAATTTGTAAAAGTAGATAAAGTAATAGATGGAGACACAATAAAATCAAATGAAAATTCTATTCGGTTATTGGGAATAAATTCTCCTGAAAAAAAAGAGAAATATTATCAAGAAGCAAAAGATTTTCTTAATGAAAAAATTTTGAATAAGGCGGTCAGACTTGAATATGGAAAAGATAAAAAAGACAGATATAATAGAACACTTGCTTATATTTTTCTTAATAATGAAAATATAAATTTAAAACAAGTTGAAAATGGATTTGCAAATTATTATTTTCCTTCTGGAAAAGATGTTTATTATAATGATTTCAAAGAAGCTTGGGAAAATTGCATAAAAGAAAATAAAAATTTGTGCGAAAAATCTGTTGATGTTTGCGGGAAATGTATTTTGTTAAACGAATTTAATTATCGGGAACAAGAAGCTGTATTTTTTAATCAATGCGATTATGACTGCAATTTAAATAACTGGAAAATTAAAGATGAAGGAAGAAAAAATTTTATTTTTCCCAATTTTAATTTAAATTCCGAAAAAGAAGTTGTTGTAAAAGTCGGGGAAAATAGCGATGATGAAAATATTTTATTCTGGAAAGGCGAAGATTATGTCTGGACAGAAACAGGAGACACTTTATTTTTAAGAGACAGCGAGGGGAAATTGGTTTTGTGGGAAAGTTATTAAAAACATTTAAAAAGTTGCAAGATTTTGAATTAATGTAGACTAGGTTGGCAGGTTAGCCCTCTGCTGCTTGCAAATGGGCTTTATGGCAGACTGCGAGGAGAAGCGTGACTGGAATGTTGAAGAAGTCTTTGTTCTAACGTTGAGACTTTGTCTGTTTTGATCTTGCAGATGCGAATTGGGTCAGGCCTTGATCGGAGCAGCCCTAAACATTTGTTAAGGTGCTTAGCAGGTCACAGAGTTGAGGAAGAATGAAGGAAACTTTTTCAGTTTTCTGGAAGCTAATCTCCGAGTCTACACTTAAAATATTATTTGCATTTTTTTAACAAAAAATGAAGTTATGGCTACGAGATAAATTTTTAATTAAAAAATGACAACAATCTAAAGATTTATAAACAAATTAATAAGAGTAAAACTATGAAAGATCTTGCTTTACATAAACAGATAAAGGAAAAATTAATACAAAATCAGAAAGTAGTTCTCACAAATGTTGATGAACACATTCATTTACCAAATATTAAAAAATATCCACATTATGAAGCGGGTTTTGCCCACCTAATATACTTTTATATTGCCCCAAAAGAAAAAATGCATCGCG
>JAUYHR010000009.1 GCA_030689875.1 Nanobdellota archaeon | reverse complement strand
TCCTCCAAAATTTTATTTTTTTCTTTTCTGCTTGTATAAGTTTTTCCAAAACGCACAAGGGTTTCATTTATTTTGTTCCAAGATTTTTTAGGAAAAAGAGTTTCTAAATCTTTTTCAATTTTGCGCGGATTTTTATTTTTTGTCCAGCCAAGAGCTTGAGAGATATAACTTACATGTGTGTCCACACCGACGGCGTCATTGCCTTTTTCAGCCAAGAAAACATTTGCTGTTTTTCTTCCAACCCCTGAAAGTTTGATTAATTTATCAATGGATTCGGGAACTTTTGAATTATATTCTTTAACCAAGACTTTAGCGCAATTAATAACATTTTTTGATTTATTTTTATAGAAATTTACCGGCTTAATTGTGTTTTCAATTTCTTTGAGTTTAGCTTCTGAAAGTTTTTTTGCTGTTGGATATTTTTTGAATAAAGCAGTTCCGACTTTTATTGTTGTTTCGTCGCGGGTTCTTGCTGATAGAATTATAGAGATTAATGTTTGAAATTCATTTGGCCATTTTTCTGCAGCCAAACGCATTTTTTTTCCATATTTATCTAAAAGTTTAAGCTGTTTTAATGCGAGGTGGGGGTTCATGAGGAATGTTAAGTTAGATAAACTTAAAAAAGTTTTGTTGAGCATTATATTTACTTAAATAGATATAATACAAAATATATCTTAACAAAAGCATATTGAAACAGATATTTTACTAAATATATATCGGAATAAATGATTAATCTTTTAATCTCGGTTTTTCTTTAAAAGTTATGGACATAGAAAGAATAAAATACCAAAAAACCATTGCTGAACTTCTTGAATTTGGGATAATTAATATTGATAAATCTTCAGGACCGACGAGTTTTAATGTTTCTGATTTTGTCAAGAAAAAATTAAATTTGAGAAAAACAAGTCATTTTGGAACTCTTGATCCAAAAGTTACAGGAGTTTTGCCTGTTGCATTAAATCGCGCCTGCAAACTTACCGGATTTTTTCTTGGAGAAAATAAAGAATATGTTGGAATTATGAGATTGCATGAAGAGGTTGAATTAGAAAAAATTAAAAAAATTATTAAAGAAAAATTTACGGGAAAAATTAAACAAACCCCTCCCGTAAAATCAAGAGTAAAAAGACAGGAAAGAGAAAGGGAAATTATTTATTTTGAAATTTTGGAGCAGAGTGAGAATAAAAAAGATTATTTGTTTAGAACAGAAGTTCAGGGAGGAACTTATATTAGAAAGTTGATTGATGATTTGGGAAAAGAATTAGATATTGGCGCGCATATGCTGGAATTAAGAAGAATTCGCGCTGGAATTTTTAATGAAAATTCAATTGTGAATTTATATGATTTTGAAAAAGCCGTAGATGAATATGAAAAAGGCAACGAAGAAAATTTAAGAAAGATTATAATTCCCGCAGAAATTATTTCAGAAGCTTATCAAGTTATTCAAATTAAAAAAGATGATTTGAAAAAAATATTCACGGGAAAACCAATCCATAAGGAAGATTTAATTAATGAAGAAAAATTTGATAAAGGAGAAATTGTTTGTGTTTTTTCTGAAGAAAAATTTGTTGGAATGTATAAGATAACTAACTCTAAAACTGAATTTGCAAAGGCGGAGTTTGTAATGCAGGAGATAAAATAAAAAATGAAAGTTAAAACAAAAAAAAGATGTCAATGGCCTGGCGAAGATTCCTTGATGGTTCAATATCATGACGAAGAATGGGGAAATCCATGTCGTGATGATAAAAAACTCTTTGAATATCTAATATTAGACACCTTCCAAGCGGGATTGAGCTGGAGGACAATACTCCACAAAAGAGAAAATTTTAGAAAAGCATTTGATAATTTTGACGCAATGAGAATATCAAAATATAATAAAAAAGATGTGAAAAGATTGATGAATGATGCCGGAATAATAAGAAATAAGTTAAAAATTCTTAGCGCAATAATAAATGCTCAGAAATTTCTTGAAATGCAGAAAGAATTTGGCTCATTTAACAAGTATATATGGCAATTTACAAACCATAAGACAATAAATAACAAAGTTCTAAAAAATATTGGATCAACATCAAAAGAATCAAATGCTATGAGCAAGAACATGAAGGAAAAAGGATTTAAGTTCGTTGGTTCAACAATATGCTATGCTTTCATGCAGGGAGCAGGAATAATAAATGACCACACAATTAAATGTTTTAGACATAAGGAAGTAAAATGCGCCACTTAATATATTTTTCAAACTCGGCAGTAACGAGCGGAAGCGCTTTAGCTCAAAGAGATTTAATGCAGGCAGGAAGAATGGATATTGCAATTCACAGCTTCATTCAGGGGGTTTTTCTTTCTCATGATTTTAGAAAAGATGTGAAATTTCATTTTATTTTTTACGGACAACCGGATCCTCCAAAACATATTGAAATTCAGGTAACTGATGAATTAGAAATTTCAAAAAAAGATATTGGAAATTTAATTAAAAAAATTCTTTATAAATATAAACAAGGGGAAAAAACAAATCCTCTTCCAGGATGTTTTATTGAAAAGAAATCTTTTTTAAAAGTTGTTGATGAACTTTCAAATTCAGGATGCGAGATTTTTATTTTAGATAAAAAAGGCGAAGATATTCGCGAGGCAAAAATTTCAGATAATTGTGTTTTCATTTTAGGCGATCATGAAGGACTGCCAAAAAAAGAATTAAAAAGATTAAAACAAATAGCGACGCTGGTTTCTATAGGTTCAAAAACTTATTTTGCAAGCCAGACAACTGCAGTTGTGAATAATGAATTAGATTATAGAGGAATATAAATTTTAAAGAATATAATTAAAAACTAAACAAACAAATCTTTAATAACCTTTTTTTATTCTAAATAAAATGAAAAAATCAATAAGAGTGTACATTACAGGAAATATTCAGGGAATTTATTTCAGAAGTTTTATTAAAGAGAATGCTGAAAAATATAATGTCAAAGGTTTTGTCAGAAATTTAGAAGACGGCAGAGTGGAAGTTTTTTTAGAAGGAAATTCCGAGGATGTCAACAAAATGATTGAAGTTTGCAAAGCTGGTCCTAAAAATGCTCAGGTAAGAGACGTTCAGATTAAGTCAGAGAAATTCCAGGATTTTAAAAATTTTAAGGTGCTGCATATTTAAATTTAAAATTGCTCGTCGCGAGGCGACTCGGATTTATTAGAATATCCATCTAGACAGCTTTTTTATTTATTTGTTTTAAGAAATTAAATAATTTATTCTTCTTCAGTTTTTTCCCTGTTTTCTGAATCATCTTTCTTAATCAATTTCCCTTCCTTAATTTCAAATCCGTGCTCTTTTAAATCTCTTTGAAGTTTTGCAGTTTGCATTTGCAAAACTCTTGCAACTTCATCATATGCATGAAGTCTTCTCGCTAATTCATTGAAAATTTCATTCAACTTATTATTGGATAAAGCAATCAGCTCTGGCTCAATTATTTCTATATTTGCAGGCATATACTTAAACATTAACATTGCAATCTGCAAAATTTCTTCAACTTCAATTTCAACTTCAGCAAAAGTTGTGTAAAAATCTTTATTATTTTTTAATTCAATTGGTTCATTAATTTTTTTTTCAATTACTTTGACGCCTTTTTCTTTATTAATCGCTTCAATTAAGCCGTCAAGAGTTTTAACTAAATGTTCTTTTGGTCTGCCGATTATTTCCAATATAAAAACTGCTTTTATTCCTGTTTTTGAATTTTTATTCTTTGAACTCATTTTTGTATTCTTTTTTGAATATTTTTCTTTTCAATAAAAATAATAACGCCAGCAAAAAAGCAAATACAATTAAAATGTATTTCGCATAATCGTTTTTATTTAATTTTTCTGTATTTTCTCCGCTTTTTATATCTTCTGCATTGGCTGTTGCGCTTCCGGAGATAATTATTGTCCCGTTTTCGTTTGGCTTGCCGTTTTCTATTGGATTTTGGTAGATGGACCCTTCCTCTATTTCATCAATTGTTTCATTTGATTTTGATATTAAATAACCGGAAAATATTTTTGTTTTGTCCGATGAGTCCTTTATTTTAATTGTAATTTCAGCGTTTTCAAATTCTTGGGTAATTTTCATTGTAAATTCTTTTTCTGTATTTGGACTGATTATGTCATTTACATAATATGAAGTGGATTTCCATACGTTTTCATTTAAAATTTCTGAAATTCTGTTTTCATTGGATAAAATATCAATTTTTACATCATAAATCCCCTCATCAAAATTAATTAATTTTATTTTAAAAATAAATTCCTGATTCAGAGAAACTTTTTCGGGATAATTTACTCCTATACTTAGATTGGAAATTTCTGCGGTTTTCGTTGTTGTGGTTTCATTAGTTGTTATAGTTTGATTATTTGCTGTTTGCGTCTGGTTTGTTGCGCAAGAGTTTGTGCTCCCTGTTGTAGGCGAAGCCGCTGTCCACACCACATTGCATAACTGCAAGCTATTTCCATCGTCTTTTGCTCCAATGTTTGAGTCATAAGTAATACTATTAATAGTATTTCCTGAATTATCTTTTAAACTAATTGTTTCCCCAGAATTAACCAATTCTCCGCATAATGTTGAGCCGCTTGTATGTAAAGCGAGGCTATTTCCATTAACAATAAAATTTGAATAAACTTCTGTCCCGCTTCCGCCGTCAGTAATTATTGCATAACCTTCTGGCGGCAAAATTATTGAATTGTTTAATTTTAATTTAGCATCTGCATGATCAATATATCCTGCTGATAGCCCATCCCCGCACAAAGTCCAATTGTTTAAATCTATATTTAAATTGCCGTCGTTATAAATTTCAATCCATTCATTATAATATTCGCTTTGGGTTGGCGCATACATAATTTCATTAATTACAACAGCAGAAATATTTGGCAAAAGCAAAACTAAAATTCCAATTAATAAAAAAATATTTTTATTCGCCATATCTCTCCTTAAAATCAACGTATTCTATTGCACTTTTTTTCTCTCCTTTTTTTGCTATTAGTATCTTGGAAAATGTTTCATTTTTTAAATACCACTTGCATTTCTCTTTTTCTATTTTTGATAAAATTCCGTTCAGTTTTACTTCTATGCCCAATATATCATAATTTTTTTCGCTTGTTTTTTTGAATGCAATAAAATCTGGAAAACCGGTTCCAATAATCATCAATTTCATAAAAGGATTATATTTTCTTTTTGCTTTTACAATTTTGTTTTCTTCTAAATCAAGATTATTTGTCCATTTGTCCAAAATCCATCCCTGAACTTCTAAATCTCCCCTAACTTTTAATTCAAATCTTGCCCCTCTTGCTCTCGATATTCTTCCTTTTTTAATCTCTGATTTTTTTTTAGATTTTGGAATCCCCTTTTCATCCCAAGAAGTTTCATACTCTTCACTTCCTGCCTTTCTAATCATTTCCATAATTTCTTTTTTATTTTCCACTTCCATAAATTAAACAAGAAGAAACAATATAAAAATATAATGATTTATGAAAATACTATTGAAAAGATTTATTAATCTCTTTTGTATTTTATACTCATGAAAAGAAAAGGGGTAATTACAGAATATCTTCCCTGGCTGTTGATTAGTCTGGCTGTTTTGGCTATAGTCATGATTACAATTTTTTTCTTAAAACAAGAGGGAACTTCACTTATTGATAAAATTAAAGATATTTTTAGATTTAAATAAAAAATGATAAATATAATAATATGGCAGAATTAGAAATAGGAACATTGATTAAAATCATCATCGGATTAATCGTAGTTGTCGCTGTTATTTTTGGATTATATCTTGTCTTTAAGAATCAGGTAATTGGTTTTTTTAAAAATATTTTTAATTTGACTTTAGGATAAAAATGAAAAACAAAAAAGGGATGTTGCTTGCTGAAGAAACTTTAAAGATGGTAATTGCAATTATCGTCATAGTTTTTTTAGTTTATTTTTTAACAAATTTATATTTTGGAAAATTAAAAGACGATGCAATGAAAAGCTCTGAACAGCTGTTAATTAGCTCAGACCAGAGCATAAAAAATATTATTGAAAGTTTGGAAGAAGGAGAATCCAAAAGCATGACCCCTCAGGAAATTAATTGGAATTTATTCAGTTTTACAGGACAGGAAAAACCCAATTCGTGCGCAGGAAAAAATTGTTTGTGCATTTGTGACGAGGTTTTGTGGGAAAACTCAGAAAATGTAAGGCAGGTAAATGAATGCAATAAAAACGGGGTTTGCACTATTGTTTCTAATCTTAAAAATGAAAAAGTAAATATTGAATTGCAGAAAGATTTTGCAACCGAAATTTTGATTTCAAAACAAAACAACGAGGTTTCAATAAAATAAAATGGATTTTGAAATTTTGATAAAATATTTAATCTGGATAGCTGTTTTTATTATAGCAGTCGGAGGAATTTATTTACTTTTAGGTAAATTGGGAGCGTTATAAAATGAAAAATAAAAGCGGAGAACTTTCAACACAGCAAATAGTTTTAATTATTATTTTAATCGCGAGTTTTATAGTTATTCTGTTTTTTTTGTTCAGGCTTGGCCTTGGAGAAAAATCAGAAGAACAGCTCTGTCACAATTCTGTTCTTCAAAAAGCTTCTGTATTTACTGACGCCCCATTGCAGTGTTATAGAAATTATGTTTGCATTACAAAAGATGGAAGCTGTGAAGAATTAATCAAGCCTGAAGAAATTAAAGTAAAATCTTTAGACGAAGTTTATAAAGCGCTGGCTGATGAAATGGCTGATTGCTGGTGGATGTTTGGCGAAGGAAAAGTGGAATATGTAGGAAAGGATTTCACTAAAAATAATTATTGTTCTATTTGCTCCCAGATTTATTTTGATAATAGTTTAGAAACTCTTGAAGGAATTGAAAATGAAAAAATAAGCAAGGACGAGCTTTATGAATATATGACTAAAAATGATTATTCCAAAGAACAAACTTATTCTCAATATTTATTAGGAACAAATGATCTCTCAATATTTAAAGAACAAGGAAGTTTTGGAAATATTGAAATTGGAAAACAATATTTTAATGTAATGGGAATTACAAGCGGAGTAAAAAATGTTTGGGGTTCAAGTTTGGGAGCAGGAGGTGTTGCTTATACTGCTGTTGGACTTCTCAAGCTTTTTGCTCTTGGTCCTCCGGGATGGGTGGCGGGAATAATTGTTGTTGGTTCTGCGACAGCAACGGCAGGCGCGCTTGCAATTTCTGATTTAATTGAGCCAGAGGTGGGGGCAATAATTGTTGAGGGAAGAGGAATAGATAATCAATTCATGGCTCCAACATTGCAGGAAGCTGAATCTGATAAATTCAAAGCGCTTAATTGCGAAGAAATTTTAACTTATACTTAACCTAAAGGTTATGCCCAAAGAGGGCACGAGAACCTCTGAAGAGGTAAATAAAATGAAAAATAAAAAAGGCGAGATTTTAATTGAAAATGTTCTCTTCATTGTATTAAATATTATTTTTGTCAGCATTCTTATTTTATTTTTATTTAAACAAGGTTCTGGAGCAGTTCTTTTGGAACAGACTTATTCAAAACAAATAGCGTTGATGATTGATTCCGCAAAACCTGCAATGGAAATTAAATTAAATATGGAAAAAGCCCGGAAAATTGCAGAAGAAAATAAATTGGATTTTAAAGATGCTGTGAGCATAACTGGGAATGTTGTGAATGTTAAGCTGAGCCAAAAAGGAGGTTATGAATATTCTTTTTTTAATGATGTTGAGGCAAAAGCATTTCCAGAAACAAATTCTCAAAATGAATATACTGGGAACTATATTTTTACTATAATTAAAAAAGAACCATTAAATAAAAATGATAATAAAAAATAAAATCGGCGCAGAAAAAATTTTGTCAATTTATTGGTTTGCGATTTTGATTATTATTGCCGGAGCTGTTGTTGCAATGGTTGGCTTGTTTTACGGGGCGCCGTATGATGTCCGCGAACAAGAGGCAAATATTATGGTTAATCAAGTTTCAAATTGCTTGTCTGAAAATGGAAAACTCAATAAGGAATTATTTAAAGCAAAAACGGGAAATTTTTCCATTAATTCGTCAGAAAGCCAAATTAATGAATCTAAAAATTTTGATGAAAATTTTAATTTAAAAGAAGAATGCAATTTAATTTTTGAAACAGAATTTAAAAATGATGGGGGGGAATATTTTTTAGAAGCTGATTTTTATGATTTAAATAATGAGAAAGTTTTTGAATTGTCTGAAGGAAATTTTAATTTAAAGACAGATTGCAAAATAGCTGAAGGAGAAAAAGAATATAAAAAATTGGCAAAGTGTGTGGATAGGGAGTTTTATTCTCTAAATTACGAAAATCAAGCGTATAAAATAAATATTTTGTCTGTAATACTGAAAACTGAAAAAAATGTTAAATAAAAAAGGACAGGCCAGCGAGGCAATGACGTGGATAGCTGCGACTTTGATAATAATTGTTTTGCTGGGGATTTCGCTTTATGCTTCAAGCATTTTATCTAAATTAAAAATAATTGATTATGAAACAGAAGAAAGAACTCAGGATATCGTTATGGAAGAATCTCTGTTTTCTTATTTTTCAATTAAAGAGCCAACTGTCCAAAATAAAATTTTTGAAAATCTGGAAAAAATGAATCGGGAAGAAAAATTTTATAAAGATTTTAATTCAAAATTTAAGCAAATTAAATTTAATTTAGAAAAAAATGAATAACCTAAAGGTCACAAGAAATAAACGGGGAGATGTTCCCACGGCAATTTTGGTTTTAGGAACTTTTGCAGTCTGCGCTTTGGCTTTGGTTAGTTTTTATGCTTCAAGTCTTTTTGTTGAAAATACTTTTATTGGTCCTGACTTAGTTGAAAAAATGAATTCGCAGGTGAATGAATATAATTTTTATAAGTCTAAAAATTTAAATGGCGAGGAGATTAGGGAAATTCTTTTGCTTGAGGAAAATTTTTATATAAATGAAGAAGGAAAATATTTTGAAATTAATAAAACCGATGAAGGATTTTGGTTTTGGGAAGATGAAAAGTTTTTATTTTCAGTGAAGTATTATATTCCTTAGTTCAACGCAAGTTTTATAAATAAAAAAATCGTCTAAATAACATGAATAAGAAAGAGGTAAAAAGTATTTTTCCTCATCCCGCTTTTTTACAAAATCGGAGAGGTCAGGAATTAAGTACAACTACAATTATCCTGCTTATTTTAGGGCTCGTTATATTGGTAGTTTTAATAGTTGGATTTTCTACTGGATGGACAGCTTTTAAAAAAATTATTCTTCCCACTAATGTTGATACAGTTGTTGAGGAATGTACAAGCACTTGTTCTTTAGGCAATAAATTTAGTTTTTGTTCCGGTGAAAGAACTTTGAGAGTTAATGAAGATAAGTTAGATGTTAAAACCAGTTGCGCAGTGTTTGAAGGCGCTTCCAGTTTTGACAAATATAACATTGAAGATTGCCCTGCGATTAAGTGTGATTTAAAATGCGAAGAAATTATAATTGACGCAAAAGCAGGCAGAAAAGATCTTGCATCTGGAAAATACGATGTCAGTGAATTAGCTAATGATTTAGGACAAGGACAAAAGTGTATAATTAACTAAAATGGATTATGGTTTTTCTGAAGGACGAAAAAAAGACAAATTAAAAGTTGTTTCACCTTGTTAACAAGGAAGTTTCAAGGATATATTAAATAGTTTTTAGGCGTATGATAATTATGAAAAACAAAACCTTGTTTCGCAAGGGACACTATATAATTGAAAGGAGGTATAAATAAAATGAAAAAAATATTTGCACTTTTGGTTGTGAGTGTTTTCCTGTTATCTTTTATGGCAGTAGGAGTTTTGGCTCAAAATCCAAACCCAAACCCAAATCAGGGAAAGAATGTTTGCATGAAAGATGCCGTTAAAGATAAACAAGCTAGTTTTATCGTTTTAAAAGCGGAATACACTCTTGCCCTTAGCCAAGCTAAATTAATTGAAGATGAAGAAGATAGAAAGTTAGCTATAAAACAAGCTCGCGATAATTTCAAGTTAGGCTTAAAAGGTGTTAAAGCAAGTTTTAAGACAGCTAGAGAAAGTTGTCTTGCTTAAAATCGGCAATAGGGAATCAGAAGAAATCGTCTTTTCAAAATTTTTTTAAACCTGCCTCTTTTTTTGAGGCATGTTTTTATTTTTTTTATTACATTCAGAAAAAAGAAAATTATTTAAATCTCTTTTGATTTCTTTTAAAATGGATTATGGTTTTTCTGAAGGACGAAGAAAAAAGAAAGATAAATTAAAAGAAAAAAAGAAACATCCTTATAAAAAAGGCGGAAAGTATAGAGTTGTGGATTTAAAGAAGTCGGGATAATTTATAAATAATCTTTAATACCTTCATTTATGTTTCATATTGTCTTTTTAATTGCTCTGGCTTTGGTCTGGATGAGCTTTGCTGTTGTTCAGGATTTAAAAAAAAGGGAAATTGCAAACTGGGTGAATTTTAGTTTAATAATTTTTGCTATTGGATTTAGATTTTTTTATTCTTTGTTCAATGGCGTTGAGGATGGAACAGGATTTAATTTCTTTTATCAGGGATTAATTGGACTTGGGATTTTTTTTATTCTCGGAAATCTTTTGTATTATTGCAGAATGTTTGCAGGAGGAGACGCTAAATTATTATTTGCTTTAGGGGCTATTTTGCCGTTTTCAGAAAACTTTTTTGTTAATTTGAATGTCTTTGTTTTGTTTTTTATTTTATTTCTTTTTTCAGGGGCTATTTATGGTTTAGTTGTTAGCGGAGCTTTAATTTTCAATCATTTTAAAGAATTTAAAAAAGAATTTTTAAAACAATTCAAGCAAAATAAAAATCTTTTTATTCTCAGCCTTTTTTTAGCTTTATTTTTTATTGTCTTGGGATTTTCAAATAGTTTTATGGTTTATTTTGGAATTTTAATTTTTATTCTCCCGTATTTTTATCTAAGCGCCAAAGCTATTGACGAAGTTTGCATGATAAAAAAAATTTCTCCTAAATATTTAACAGAGGGAGATTGGCTTTACAAAGATGTAAGAGTTGGAAATAGAGTTATTAAAAAGAGATGGGATGGATTGACTAAAGAAGAAATTAAATTTCTTAAGAAAAAAAATTATGTTTTTGTCAGACAGGGAATTCCGTTTAGCCCTGCTTTTTTAATTGCTTTTTTAGTTTTGATTTATTTCTGGTTTTTTAGAAGCGGAATTTTGAGTTATTTTTGGGGTTAACTTTTTTATTTGTTTTTAGTTCAAATTCTCATCCTTTATTTTTCTTAATGGATTTCCAAAGAAGTTACGAACTCAAAATGTTTCCAAAAAATAATTAAGGAATTCTTCTCGGAAGCACCACAAGGAGGGTGTGAGAGTTTGCGCTAGACTAAATGATTTAAATAATTGCTTGAATAATTCCGAGCGCGGGCTTGAGTAGAGAACTTCCAATATCAAGGAATTCTTCTCGGAAGCCAGGTGTTCTTTTCAGTGATTGGTTCTTCTATTTTTTCCGGCTCTTTTTCTTCCTCTTTTTTAGTTTCTAAATTTTTTATCTTCAGTTCTTTTTGCAAATTTTCTAAAACCTCTTTTGAAGCTGGTTTCTTTTTTCTTTCAAGATTTTTATCATCGTAAATTGGAATTATATTTAGAATTTTGTGACCAAACATTTCTGATTCTTCTGTTTGCATTTCTTTTGCATTTAATTTTTCTTTCAGCTTTATTGAAAGTTCTTTTGCAAAATCCTGAGTTTCTTTGGAAATTTCCTGAACATGAACTTTTGGAATTACTAAAGTATGACCTTTTGAAACGGGAGCTATTTCTAAAACTGCTAAAGCGGAATCATTTTCTGCGATTTTATATCCTGGAATTTTTTCAGAAACAATAGAACAGAAAATACATTTTTCTTCATCATTTTCTCCAGAGGAAGGCTCACCAGAGTCATACCTTGGGTAGACCCCGTTGGGGCCTGAATTTTTTATTAAATTGTTCTGTGCTAAAAAGTTTTCTAATTCAGAATCATTCATTTCTTCAATTTGCTGAATAGCAGATTCTTTTTTGTCTTCCGGAAAAGTATTTTCAATTTGCTGGATTATTTGCTGTTTTATTTGCTCGGTTTGTTCCAAAGGCAATGTCATAAAGCAAATAGAAAAATTTAGTTAATAAGTTTTGTTATTTTGTAAATTTTAAGGGGCGAATTTCTTCACGCTGAACAAAATCACGCAATCTTCCGCATATCAATTAATTGAACAGACTGGACGTTTTTTATTTTTTAACGAGCATTTTGCTGAATTAATATTATTCCCAAATAAAAAAATAAAAATCACGCAATCTTTCTCATATCAATTAATTGAACAGACTGCACGTTTTTTATTTTTCTAAGAGCGTCCTCAACTTTTTCAGCATTGTCGTCTTCTGGAAACTGAAAAAAAACAATTATCGCCTTTAAGCCAAATGCAATAGGTTCAATTGAATATTCTTTATTAAATCCCCCAAAAGATTCTACAATTTCTTTTGCTTTTTTTTCAATTTCCTTTAAATTTGCATTTGGAGAATCAGGCATTATTTTTATTTTTATTCCATTTAATCCAGCCATGTTTTAATGTGCTGAGAATAGTTTATAAAATTGTTGGCGAGAAGCATATTTTTTAAAGTTGAATATTCTATTATAAATATGCAAATAAAGAATAAAAAATCGCAATTAACAATCTTTATAATAATCTCAATTTTAATTATTGCCGTTGTTGTTTTATTTTTTTTATTTAAAGATAATTTGAAAATAGGAAAACCTGCAAGTCCTGAAACCGCTGAAATTCAAAATTTTGTTGAGGAATGTTTGGAAGATACGGCGAGAAGCGGAATTTATGAAATTGGACAGCGAGGAGGCTATTATAAAATTCCTGAGCAGAATAAATTTTCTGTTTATGGACAGGATTATGCTTATTATTATAATGGGGGATTTATCTCTCCAGGAGCAGAAATAATTGAAAAAGAGTTATCAGAATATGTTTTAGTTAATTTAGAAGATTGTTTTAATTTTAGTTCTTTTAATAACCGGGGTTTTGAGGTTGATTATTCAGATTATTCTGTTTATACCTCAATTTTAGATTCTGAGATAGAAGTGGAAATGAGGGGCCTTTTTACAATTAAGAAAAATGAAGAAATTTTCCAAATAAATAAATTTTTAACCAGTTTTCAATCCGATTTTTTAAATTTAATAAAATCTTCAGAAGAACTTGTTATTGATTATTCTGCTAATCCTGAGTTCGTATGTCCAAGTTGTATAAGCGATATTTCAGAAAAAAATAAAGTTTTTATATCCTCTGAAGTATTTTTAATTCCTGATTTTGAAGAACAAGTTATCTTTTTTTCAGTTGATTCTTCTGAAGAAATTTTTGACGATAAGATTTTAAATTTGGTTTTTGTTGTAAGAAAATGAAATCTGTTTCGGTTTTTTTAAGTTTTGCCGCATTTATTTTGTTTAGCATATTTTTTATTTCCTCACAATCTGATTTTGAGATTGGAGAATCTTCTGTGATTTTGTGCGATTCTTCAAAGGAGAATTGCGGGGTGGAATATAGTGTTGAAGGCGAATTTTCTATTTTTGAAGTTAAAAAATCTGGAAGCTTCATAGTTATTGATGATGCGCCTTATTTTAGTTTAGCTGAAGGGTCTTTTTTTAAGTTGAATGGAAATGGTGAAATCTCTGAAGCATTTATTATTGCCAGCGAGGAATCTTCTTACGCTTTTGGAGAAAATTTTTACAAACTTTCTGAGGGGCAAATGCTGGAATTTAAAGAAGGGCGGATAAAAATTATGGAGAAGGGGCTGACCGAAGGAGAATCATTTAATTTTGAATATTTTCCAAAAGGCGGAGATTCTTTGATTGTTGAAAGTTCTAATCTTATTTCAATAGAATTTGATGAAGAAGGCAGAGCTATTTTTTCCGGAAATTTTTTGCTAGGAGATGATACTATTAAAGGTTTAGATGAAGGCATTGGAAAAGTTTCCATTTCAGATTCGGGCCAAATAATTAAAATTTGGGAAAATACAAAAGCAAAAATACAAAATATAGAGCACATTTCCAAAGAAAGTTTGAATATTTATTATGATTCTCTTTTTGATTCTCAAGAACATAAAAATGAAAATTATTTTAGTTACAGCGGAGAAAATATTTTTGCAGGGGGAAATGGTTTTTCTTTTAAGTTATTAGAAAACAATCCGGTTTTTCCCGAAATGGAATTTGAAAAAAAAATATTTGGTTCAGATGAAATAAAAAAATCAGATTTTGTTGTTGAACTTTTAGGGGGATCTTTGCAAATTTCTGAAAAAGAATCAAAGATGATTATTGATTCTGAAGGAGATTTTAATCTTAAAGACGGCATGGTAAATATTCTTTCTAGAGATGGAAGTATTCTTAATTCTATTTCAAAAGAAAATAATGATTTTGCGCAGGATTTGATCTTAAATAAATATTATGTTCTTGAAAATTCTAAAATAGAATATAAAGGAGTTCCTGTTAAATTTAATACTGGTCCTTGGGAAAATACAATTGAAATTGCTAAAAATTATAATTATGATAAAAGAAATGCAATTAGAGAAGATTTAAATAAAAAATACGGAGTTAGGCCAAGAGATTTTCATGGTTTTGTTAATGATGGACGTGAAGAGCAAATTGCTAGGAAAATTTATGAAGCTGTTGAAAGCGCAAATAAAAACAAACACGACATTAAAATAACGTCTTCTGAATTATATACCTTTGCGATGTTAGAAGGGTTATCAGCAGACTATAGTTTTTTAGATGAAAAATCAGATATTAATTATTATAATAATCCAAATGCGCCCGTAAATAGTCTTGAAGATGTGGGTATAGATTTTCTTGGACACCCGGGTGAAAGATCCAGATTAGAATCAGACAGGTTTATTCCCCGCGATCTTGGGTTTGTGGGGTCAGAATCAGATATAACTCTTGAATATGGGACACCTATTTATCCAGGGGAATTTACAAATTTAGGCGAGGCATTAAAAGGTGTGGCGGGGGTTCTTGCTCAAAGGAAATATGCCTTTACCAAAGATTTTATAGAAGTTTATGGAGAAGAAGAATTTAATAAATTAGATGATGATGAGAGAGTGTTTTGGACCGCCGTTTATTATAATTTTGGTGAGGGCAGTTCAAGAGCTGAATTAAAAGGGGAAGAGTATTACATTCAAAAAGACGATAAAAAAATAAAATTTCAAGGATCTGGAAGAGAGTTTTTTAGTCCTTTAGAAAAAGAGAGGACCGCTTCTGATATTTATAATGTTAAAAACAATGCAATGCTCAAAGTGGCTACAAATGAATTAATAAAAGATATGAAATATTTTAGTTTTTTTTAATTTGTTGAGAGTTTTCTTTTAATATTTCTAATTTTTTTAAATCTCTTTCTGCTTTTTCTTTTTGATTTGTTTTTGTATATAAAAGGTATCTGGCAGCAAGATATCTTGGTTTGTTTTCAAAAATGTTTAATGCTTTATTATAATATTCTTCCGCTTCATCATATTTTTCTAAGCGATATAAATTAAATCCTATTGCATACTGGTTTTCCGGATGAAAATTTAATTCCTGCGCTTTACTATAATCTTCTATTGCAGATTCATAAAATTCTTTTTTTTGCAAAAGATAACCAAGATTAGTTAAGCAGTTTCCCCTTATTTGGTACGCTCTTGGATAATTTGGATTTAGTTCTAAGGATTTATTTGCATATTCTATTGCTTCTCCATATCTTTGCATTTTATCTAATGTAAGCGCTTCTTGCCAATAAGCAACCGCTAACAACTCTTTTTTATCTAAATTTTTTAAATAAATTCCCTTTTCTATTGCTTCAAAATCCATTAGTCCGGATGTTAGGGAGGTGTATTCATTGTCGTTAATAAACTTTAATTTGATGGGATCCCAATTAAAATCTCCCTGATTAATCGGATTGTTTGGATTTGAAGCCTTGTGTCCATCTCTCTTAGCATCCCACCTAACAAATATTTGATCGAGTGAGGATACTGGAT
Source organism: Nanobdellota archaeon (assembly GCA_030689875.1). Lineage (GTDB taxonomy): Archaea > Nanobdellota > Nanobdellia > Pacearchaeales > GW2011-AR1 > JWKY01. The sequence continues at coordinate 6,122 of JAUYHR010000009.1, read as the reverse complement.
ATAAAGGTAAATTATTTTCTTCTGCTATTGCAAGATAAATTAAGGATTTATTATAACTAAGAGATTTATCATCTAAGTCTGGGTTTTGTTTGAATATTGTTGAATCAATTTTTTTCATTAAATTTCTAGCTTCTTGTTCAGTATAATTTTGTTTTGTTATTATTTCTTTACTCAAGTCAATTGCCCTATCAAGTATTTCTGGAGTTATAAGGGTATTTTCTTTTTGTATTTCTTTAATTATGTAATGAGTTGTTGTATTATATTTTGGAATGTAATTTTCCTGGGCTTTTGCAGAATTAAAATTTGTTAAACTAAATATGGTTAAACCAGCAGTTGCTAAGCCAATTTTCAGTTTTTTCAATAAACCATCTTCCATGTGACAAATTACAAAGACATGTTTATAAATATTCCTTTTGTGTAATTTTGCAGTGATTACTAATGCTGGGTGAATTTTTACACTGATTAAATTTATATGGGTTTTTTGATTAAAAGAAATTAAATATTATTTTTTACTTATTCCAATTATGTTGGGAATTGGCCAAAATCGGTCATTGTTATCATTTTCAATAAAACCAGTTTCATAACTTCCAAATTTTTCCACTTCAGTTTTATCATGATTTAAGTAAAAGGATGCTTCTGGACCCCCTTCTAAATACATCACATTATAAATATCAAGAGGAGACTTTAAGAGAAGATTATTAAAATCATGGACGGAATAAGGCGAACGAGCGAACATAAATAAACAATTTCCTTGTTTGTCCGTGCCTATAGCAGACATGCTCCATTTTTTATTTTGCTGACTCCATCTATTCTTTTGATTGCAGTCAATCATTCTAATGCCTTGTGTAAATGAGTTATACTTCTTTTTTAGTTCATCCCAATTTTGGCATTTGAGGTCAATTATCTGGAAATCCGGAACTGTTTCATCTTTTTTATTGAATGCAACGACAGCATGATAATCCTTTTCATTTAATTTTCCATTATTAATAAAATCATAGTTTTTCATAAAACCCGTATTTGTTTTATAGTCATCCTGATACATGCCTGCATTTATTACTGCCACCAAGCCATTTGTTTTTGCCCATTCCTTAGCTGTTTTATTTTCTTCACCACGTTCTTTAGAACTTATTAAATTAAATTTATAATATTCTGGATTAATCTTTAATACCGTTAATTTTGAATCTCCGATTTCGGATTTTATCTTTGAATCTATTTCAGTAAAAGATAATCCCTTGGCTATCTTTTTCCAGTTTATCTTTTTTTCATAATCTTCTGAGTTTTTTTGAATTTCTTTTTTTAAAATACTTTTTTCTTCCTGTTTTTTTATTGAATCATTTATTGAATAATTTATAGTTTTGTCTTCTAAATTTCCTTTCGCAGAAAATTTTTGACCTTGATATAAAACACTGCTCAATCCGAGCGCTAAAACTGACATACTGCCTATTATCCATTTTCCAGCCATATAAAATGATAATTAATTCTTTTTATAAAGATTTCTTTTTTGTAATTTTTAAATGATTACTGATTTGGGGTGAATTTTAACAGAAAGCTTTAAATAATTTAAATAGCAAGTTTATTCATGGCAAAAAAAGTGTGGTTGTTTTTTGTTTATCTTATTGTGGCTGTTTATACTTTAAATATGGGTCTTAATTTTGTTTCATTGCCGGATGCTTTTTTAAAAATAAATCAATGGGTTTTAGTGATTGCAGCAGTTTTGCTTGTTATTGAAAGTTTCAAATATCTTAGAGAATTCCCGACTTATTGAATTTAATTAATTTTATATATGCTGAATTGTTATTCTATTTATGTTAAAAAGAGGCAAGAAAGCACAACTTACAATTTTCATAATCATTGCAATTTTAATTGTAGCGTTTGTTGCGGGATATTTTTTATTTAAAGGCAAAATTGCAACAAAAGGAATGCCTGCGGATATTCAGCCAATAGAAACTGCTGTTTTATCTTGTTTAGAAGAGGACATTTTAACAGGAGTTGATGTTTTAGAATCTCAGGGAGGGTATATTGAACTGCCTGAATTTGAGCCCGGAAGCGATTTCATGCCGTTTTCTTCTCAGCTGAATTTTTTAGGAAATCCAATTCCGTATTGGTATTATGTTTCTGGAAATAATCTTAAAAAAGAGCAGGTTCCTACAAAAGAATTTATGGAAGACGAATTAGAAAATTTTATTGACGGCAATATTCAAAATTGCGATTTAGAAGAATATTATTCAGAAGGATACAAAATTTCAATCGGAGCTCCTGAATCAAATGTGATTATCCGCGATAAAGACATAAAAGTTGAACTGAAAATGGATTTAGGAATTAATTTTGGAGAAGATAGCGCAATTATAAAAGAGCATAATAAAATTGTTGAATCTAATTTGGGAAATCTTTATGACGCTGCAAAAGGTGTTTATGAGCATGAGCAAAATAATTTATTTTTGGAAAAATATGCGGTGGACAATCTAAGGAGTTATGCTCCTGTTGACGGAGTTGAGCTTAGTTGCAGTCCGTTGCACTGGAATGCCGACGAGGTTTTTGCCGAGCTTGAAGAAAATATTGAAACAAATACTCTTGCTTTAAGAAATCAGGGAAAAGAAAATAATTATTTTGTTGTTGATTTGCCTGTCTCGTCAGAATATGAAGTCAGATTTATTAACTCGCAGGATTGGGCGCGAGCTTTTGAAGTAGAACCATCGGACGAGAATCTTCTTCTTGCAACCCCCGTCGGAAATCAGCCCGATTTGGGAATTTTAGGATTTTGTTATGTCCCATATCATTTTGTTTATAATATTAAATATCCTGTTCTTGTTCAGGTTTCAAAAGATCAGGAAACTTTTCAGTTTCCAATGGCAGTAGTTATACAGGGAAATAATCCAAGAGAACCATTAGAGGCAACTGCGTCGGAAGCAGAAAGCATTGAATTATGCGAGAATAAAAATACTAAAATAAAAATAAATGTTTTTGATTCTAATTCAAAATCAGTTGATGCGGATATTTCTTATGAATGTTTTGGAGAGAGTTGCAGGATTGGTGAAACTTCTTCTGGAAGTTTGGAAGATAATTTTCCGCAGTGCGTAAATGGGTTTGTTGTCGCTAAAGCAAAAGGATTTAAGAAAGCTCAGGAAACTTTTTCAACAATTCAGGACGGAAGTTCTATGAGCATTTATTTAGACATAGTTTATGAACTTCCTGTTAATTTAAAACTTGACGACGCAGATTATAATGGCGAGGCAATAATTAATTTTATTTCTGAAGATGAAACTTCCAGAACAATTGTTTATCCGGAACAAAAAGTTATTGGACTTAGCGAGGGATTTTATGATGTCAGAGTTCAAATTTATAAAGATTCATCCCTTGAATTAAGCAAGACAACGCAAGAGCAGTGCGTTGATATCCCAATAGGAATTTTTGACTTAACAAAAAAGAAATGTTTTGATATTGAATTTCCATCTCAGCTTATATCTAAGGCATTAGCAGGAGGAGGAACTCAGGAATATTATATTTTGGAATCAGAATTATCTGGAGCAAATAGTTTGGAAATTAATGTTGAAAGTCTGCCTGTTCCGGATACAATTGAAAAAATCCAGGACAATTATCTTTTATTTGAAATTAAACCCGTAGAGATTATATTTAAATAATTTAAAAAATGAAAAACCAAAAAAAAGTTTATCTAATCCATGGATGGGGTGGAAGTTCTAAAAGTGAACCATGGTTTGATTGGCTAAAAAAAGAAATTCCAAAAAAAGATTTTCAAATTGAAATATTTGATATGCCTGACACAGACAATCCAAAAATAGAAAAATGGGTTAAATATCTTGAAGAAAATATAAAAGATGTTGATGAGCAAACTTATTTTATTGGACACAGTATCGGATGTCAAACCATTCTAAGATATCTTGAAAAATTACACAAGCATAAAAGAATTGCAGGATGTGTTTTTGTTGCGCCTTGGTTTGAGCTTATTAATTTAGAACCAGAAGAAGTTAAAATTGCTCATCCCTGGATAAATTCTCGGATTGATTTTGAAAGAGTTTTAGATCATTGCAATAAATTCTTAGCTATTTTTTCCAAGAATGATCCTTGTGTTAATGTTGATGAAGCTGTTAAATTTAAGAAGAATTTAGACGCTAAGATAATCATGAAAAAAAACGAAGAACATTTTAATGAAACAAAAAAAATTCCTGAAATCTTGGAGTTCATAAAATGAAAATAAGCAATGTAGCAATAATTTTACCATATAACAAAAAGAAAGAGATTCTTTTTCAAGACAGAAGAAAAATTTCTAAACATGGGGAAGAATATGGTTTTTTTGGAGGGCATATTGAAGAAGGCGAAACTCCTGAACAAACTTTGAAAAGGGAACTTAAAGAAGAATTGGATATTGAAATAGATGATTTACAAGATTTGAAATTTTTTAAACAATTTAATACTTATATAAAAGATTTAGATAGAGAGATTAGAAGAGCAACTTTTTTGGTAAAAATGAATGATTTAAACATTTTAAAAGCTAATGAAGGGAAAGCAATAATTATTCCTATTGAAAAAAGTTTTGATTTGAAAATGAATCCCGGCGATGCGGATTTATTAAAAGAAATTTATAAATACATTAAACTAAAATGAAAAACAAAAAAAATAAAATTTCAAAACTTGCATTAATTTTATTATTTGGAATTATTTTATTTGTTTCAGGCGTCAGCGCATATTCTGTTTCTTCTCCTCAATATACTCAATCCGGATTTGGATATTCTTCAGGAATTTTTAGTTCCGGCAATGTTCCTGTTTTTGACCAAAAAATGTGCGGAGCGGGGCAGGATTTTGTTTTGCAGGTTGCGCCGACTGGATGTTCTCCTGCCGTCGTTAGAAGCGATTTGCTTGAAGAGCAGGACACTTGGGTTTTTTGCCCGATTGCAGCAACGAAAATAAATCCTTTAATTAAAATTGAAGCAATTGACAGATTAATTTTTAATCAGGAAGAATTTTCAAAATATGTTTCAGATATTGGATTTCATCCCGTGCGTTCTGCTTTAGGAGTTCAAGACAAGGTAACAAGCCCGGTTTTAGAAAATATTGGATATGCCGTCGTGAAATTAAAAAGAATTCCGACTGAAGCGGAGATGCCGGATTTTGTTGAAGGAAACATTACGGCAAAGTTGCGGTATGATATTGAAAATGCTTTTGGAACTTTCAGAACAGGATTTTATTTAAAGCCAATGGAAGATTCAGAATGGAATAGCGAATTTTTAAGATATGGATTTTGGAAAGGCAAAGGATATATTCGCGCAGAAGATGTTCAGCCAGACAGAGCAACAATTTCTGTTTATTCCGGAAATACAATTTCAAGAAGCTCGGGCTCGTATCAGCAAAAACTTGCAACATTCAGTTTGAAAAAAGGAGAAAAATCTCAGCAAGTTTATCTTCCAACATTTGATTATTGTCTTGGAGGTTTAGAAATTCAATTAGATGATCTTAAAGACCCGGACACAACAGCGAGATTAAAAATAAACGCGGACGATGTTGAAGTCGTCAGAGGAGAGAGATTTTTAGATGACAAATGCGCGGTTCAGGATATAGAAAAAATAGGATTAAATCAAAAAGTTGTGATTTCCTGCGAGGAAGATTTAGAGGGTGGATTTTTAGGATATGGAAAATCCACATTGTATACCTTGGAAACAAAACCAAAAATTGAATTGCAAGTCGGCGATAAATTAGGAAATTATTCAATCGGTGAATGGGTGTTTGACACTAAAGACAAAAGTGTTTTCTTGTCCTATGCTTATACAAAAAAAGATTCGCCTTATAAAGAAGATTTAAGGGTTGTTTTCACGGCGCTTCCTAAAGAGGATGTTGGAACAAGAAAACAATTAACAGAAGATGAATTAAAATCTTTTAAAGGATTTATTGAAAGATACAGAAGCGATGATAAAAGCCCAAGCGAGGTAGGAAAGGTTTGGGAAACGAGCTGGGATGTTGCCAAAGGAACTGGATTTCTTTTTGAAATTAGTTCAAGATGGGCAATTTCAGGAGAGTCATTTGATGTTTTAGATTATAAAAAAGAAGCAAAAGTGCCAGAAGAATTAGGAATATCCGACGATGAAACAAAAAAAGTTATAGTTATGGGATTA
>JAUYHR010000007.1 GCA_030689875.1 Nanobdellota archaeon | reverse complement strand
TTTTATTGCAGGGATTTCCCCAGAATTTCAAGCTGCCAAAAAATCTTGCAGACAGCAAATTATATCATCAGGCAGGCAATAGCGTAACTATTTCTGTTGTTCAAAGAATAGCAGAGAATATGAAAATAGTTTTGGAAGGCGGACGAGTTAATCCCCAGACAGCTTTACTTGAGATTATGCTCCCAAATTCTTAAAACTTTCCAGCCGGAATTTTTATAAGACGGATTAATTTCTTTACCTCTTAAAACATCCCGAAGAAGAAATACAATATTAGAAACATTATTAAAACTATCTTCATAATCATTCTTATAAAAATAAAATGGAAATCTGCACAATCGGCGGTTATGAAGAAGTCGGAAAAAATATGACTGCTGTAAAAGTCGGTGACGATGTAATTATTTTTGATGCTGGAATTTATCTTCCGCCGTTAATAAATTTGCAGGAGCAGGAAACATTTGTCCGTTATAACGAGCATATGCTGAGAAAAATCAAAGCCATTCCAAATGATTTAGTTCTCGACGAGCTTGGCTGGACAGACAAAGTCAGAGCGATTGTTATTGGCCATGCGCATCTTGACCACGTCGGCGGGCTTCCTTATTTAGCTCACAGATATCCTAAAGCAGAAATTATTGCAACGCATTTTACAATGGAAGTTTTAAATTCTATTTTAGAAAGTGAAAAATTAGTTTTGCATAATAAAAGAAGAATAATTAAATCAAATTCCAGATTAAAATTAAAAGGAGAAAGCGGGGAAATTGATTTAGAATTTATCCATACAACCCATTCAACAATACAATGCGTTTTTGTAGTTTGGCATTCAAAAGAAGGAGGCGTTTTTTATGCTCTTGATTTTAAATTTGACAAGCATCCGATTATTGGCGAGCCCCCAAATTATTCAAGGTTAAAAGAATTAGGAAGAAAAAAACAAATAAAATGTCTTGTTGTTGATTCTCTTTATGCAGACACAGAGAGAAGAACGGCGAGCGAAAGAATTGCCAGAGACCTTTTGGAGGACGCGCTTTCTGTAATCCGCGACAGAAATTCGGCGCTTTTTATAACAACTTTCTCTTCGCATATCGCGAGATTAAAAAGCATTGTTGAATTTGGGAAAAAAACAGGAAGACAAATAATTTTTATGGGAAGAAGTTTAATGAAATATGTTGATGCCGCAAAAAAAGTCGGAGAGTGTTCATTTTATCATCAGATTAGATTAATGAAATACCGAAAACAAATAAATTCTTTTTTAAAAAAAGTTGAAGACGAAAGAGGAAAATATTTAGTTGTCTGCACTGGGCATCAGGGTGAAAAAGGCGCGATTTTAGACAGAATAATAAATGATGAAACCCCCTTCAAATTTCGCGCTGGAGATCATGTGATTTTTTCTTCAAGCATCATCCCTGTTGTTCAAAATATTAATGCCCGTGAAAAAATGGATAAAAAATTAAGAGCTAAAGGAGCCAGAATACAAACCGATATTCATGTTTCAGGACATGGCGGCCGCGAAGATTTAAGAGATTTAGTTAATATGCTGGAGCCCGCGCATATAATTCCTGCGCATGGTTCAATGGAACAGGAAATCCCCATGGTTGAGTTGGCAAAAGAAATGGGTTACAAATTTCAGGAAAATGTTCATTTAGCGTCTAATGGGAAAGTTGTGAAAATATGATTTTGCAAATGAATATTAAAAATCATAATTTGTTATAAGTATCCGCATTTTTTAAACTTGCATTTATCAAATAAAACAAAACCTTAAAAACATTCAGCTTCTTTTTAATAAATGGAGTATAATCCAGAAAAAAAAGAAATAATCTGCAATAGAGAATTAAGTGAATTAGACAAATTTGTTTTTGATTTTATTAATATTATAGAAGGACATGCAGAATATGTTATTGTATCTGGTTATGTGTCAATCTTGCTTGGAAGATCAAGGGCAACAGAAGATGTTGATTTGCTTGTTCAAAAAATGAGCAAAGACGAATTTTATATTTTATGGGAAAATTTAAAAGAAAAAAATTTTGAATGCATTAATACTTCTAAACCAGAAGAAGCCTTTGAAATGTTAAAAGAACATGCAATAAGATTTTTCAGAG
>JAUYHR010000002.1 GCA_030689875.1 Nanobdellota archaeon | reverse complement strand
ATTTCTAAAACATTTTCCGACGGCAAAAAATTTAGCCGGCCATTCAGAAATTTTTAAATTAGCAAGCGTCTGCGCTGACAAGCCGGTTGTGTGCGTCCTTAAAACAAGTTTTTTTGCTTTTTCCTCGTCCCATTTATATTTCCATCCGGAACTTCCTGCAATGCCTGTTTCGTGCGCTTCTCTGACTGCCTTGACTAATTTTTTATTTTCCGGCAGTTCAATATTTTTGTCAATAAAAAAAGTATCCTGCATTTCCCGAACAGGGTGGTCCTGCGCAGTAAATAAAGCGTCAAAATTCCAAAAAGAACTTTGAATATAATCTCCGCTCATTTCTTGAAAGCCCATTTCTGTCCAAACTTTTCTTGCATAATCGCATGCCTGGTTGACAAAATGCCTTTTTCCGCCGGTGATTGCAGGAACAGGGCTCGTTATGTCATATCTTCTGAATTTTTTTCCTTTCCAGGAATCATCGCGAATCATCTCGGGAGTGATTTGCTCAAGCATCCCGCCGTCTTTTATTTTTAATTTCATTAATTTTTTTCCAAGCTCCGTGATTTGTATTTCAATTAAACTTTCTTCTTTAATTTCTAAAATATTTTTTCTATTTTCCAATAACTTCAATGCAAATCTTTGTTCATCTGCTAAAGAATCATATTCCACGGGCAAAGAGTCTAAAAAAATTTCTTCCAACATTTTTTTTGTTGTTTCAAATTTATCTGCATTTAAAATTAATTTTTCTTTTTTTAAATCAATCATGGCTTTTTTCTTTAACACCCCGATTGCGGCCTTAAATTCGTTCTCGGTTAGAGAAGCCTGCTTTTGCGCGTCCTGTAGCGTCGCAATTCTTTTTTCATTCAGAAAATTCAAAAGTCTTCTTTCCGGAAGCCCTTTTTTTCTATACAACGCGCCATTAACCCCGACTTCAATTATTTTTTTCTTTTTATAAGAAAGTTTTGCAATTTCTTTATTCTGAAGATATTCCAACGCCCTTAATACAGAAACTTTGTCTAAATTTGTTTTTCTGCAAATGTCTGCAATCTGTTCTTCAAGATGCGGCAGGATTTTAAGTTCATGCGGACTCAGAGATTCTGCAAGTCTCTCAATTTTTTTACTTGCCTCTCCAGAGGTCTTGTCCCTCCTTGGGATTCTCGTGCCCTCCTTGGACATGCCCTTTAGGGTATCATCTTTTTCCATTTAAAACATAAGAAGAGCTGGTTTAAAAGTTTATTTTATAATGTTTTAGTCATCCAAGTCGGCATTCCAAGAACTGCTCCAAGAGATTTTAAATCATAAATATCTCTTTGATTTTCTTTGTTTTGAATTATAAATTTCATTTTCAATTTATTTTTATTGCACAACGCAACATTTTGCTTAATTCTTGAAATAATTTTTGGCTTTTCATATTGGCTGGCTTGAATTATTTCATCAAAATTTATTCCTATTTCAACATTTTTTTCTTTTGCAATTTTCGCCAGAACTTGATTAAATCCCGAATCTCTTTGTTTTTGAAAATCTTTTTTTCCTGCAAGATTTATCAGAAGAATATTAATTTGAAGTTTTTCTAAAATTTTTCTGTTTAATTCATCATCTTCAGAATTAAAAATTATTATTTTATTTTGATTTTCTTTAATTAATTTTCTGGCTTTTTCAAAAGTGTTTTCGCAGATTATTATTTGTTGCGTCATATATATTAAATTGCAGTTATCTTTTTAAACAATTTCTTTTTTAACATCCTATGAAATATGTTGCTAAATTTGGAATTGATGGCGGAGTTTCTCATGGTTTTGGGCTTAAAGAATCGGATTATTCTGAAAAAGAAGAAATTTTTGAATTAGAAATTGCTGATGACGAGCGTGCATTTGCTAAAGCAGGAATTCTTGCTTATAAACTTTCTAAAGATTCTCTTTCCAATCCTAAAAACAGACGAAACTAAAGTTACTTTATTAAATTTGTTTGATGAAAAAAAAGAAATTAATCAAAAAAATTTTGTTTCTAAATATGACGGATTCAAAAATAAAAATGGAAAGTCAATTTCTTTTAAAACCGAAAAAAACAAAATGGTTTTTATCTGTTCACAATTAGAGCATTTATTGAGCTTATAAAATTAAGTTTACCCTTCAATTTCAGTTCCAATAAACTTCTTCCCATTCAATAAATTATCAAGTTCTTTTGGAGATTCTATTATATAGGTCGGGGTTTTATTTTTTAAAATCATTTTTGCGGCTGTTTGGTCAAGAACAAAATGCTGACCTGGTTGAAATTTAATTTTATTTGCCAATTTATTAAAATCTGCCCACGAAATTTTAGGAATAAATTTTGCATCTTTGAATTCTTTTGGATTTTTATCGTGCAATCCCTTGACATTTGTTAAATTCACAAATTCTGCCTTGAATTGTTTTGCAATTTCTGCTGCAGTTGAATCAGATGTCTGGTCTGGCTTATATTCCAATGCTCCGCAGAAAATTATGTCCATTTTTTTAATGTAATTTTTTACAGCGTCCATTGTATGAGGAATTCCCTGTTCTGGGTCAATACCGAAAAAATAATTCATAAACCTTGCATTTGTTCTTGTTGCTGAAATTCCTGAAAGCGATTGAAATCTTAAATTTAAATTTTCGCCTTTGATTGCAGAAATATATTTTCTTGCAAGACTTCCGCCTCCGCACACAACTATAAATTTATAATCTTTTTTATTTTTCAAAATCACTTTTTTAAATTCTTTAAGATATTTTACATTTACATTATCTGGAATTATCTGGCTTCCGCCGAGACTTAGAACTATCACCTTTTTTTGCATGTATATTGTATTGCAGTTAATCTTATAAAATTATCTGAAGATTATTTTTAATGGTTAAATTAATGAAAGTCCCAAAAGCTATTTATAGACAAGTAAGTGGAGC
>JAUYHR010000198.1 GCA_030689875.1 Nanobdellota archaeon | reverse complement strand
ATTTCTCGAAAATAAATCTTTAGACAACATTTTAATTGATGATGAATTAAAAAAAGTTCTGGGAGTCTTGTATCCATTTGTGAAAAACAATGAACTTATCAATAAAGAAAACCTGATTTTCCTAAGAAAAATAATTAGTCAAAAATTAGCAAAAATAACTGGCAAGATAAATGGGTAAAAAACAAGAAATATCAAAATTAACTAATTTATTATGTAAATCTTTGAGGCATAAAATTGGTTCAATAGTGAACCCTAACGAGTTTTATGCGGGAAAATATGCCAGAGATGCTGAAGTTCTCTTAAGAGAGGCAGAAAAAGTTGTTATTACTCATAATTGGAACAGTCAAGACAAGAAAACTATCAAAGATCAATTAACTAAAAAATTAAGAAAAGAACTTGAAGAAAAAACATTCATTAACGAACAAAAATTTGATTTAATGGATGGAGAAATAAAAAAAGTGCTTGAAGAACTAAAATTGATTTGACGTCCTTTTTTTTGATTAAATCTTTATCTGTTTCCAGTCCTGCGGACATTTACTCTCAGACTCGCCAATAAATAACATTTTAATCTTGTTGGCGAGTCCTCTAAATATATCTAAACAATAATTTTGAAGACGCTTCAGCGTAAAATAAAAAATCCCAATTGGAGCAAGCTCCGGGGTATTTTTTAATCTCAAATTGAGTTATTGAAACGCAGCAAGCTGCAGGGTATGAACCCAATTTGAGAAATCAATCTGCTGAAGTGGCGGAAAGTAAATTCGAGCGTTTAGCGAGTGAAACCGCCAAGAAAAATCGTTTTAAAAAATGTAACAAGATACAAATTCTACTGTTAATTTTCAGTAATCATCATCTATGGTGTATCCTTCTTCTGCAGCGTATTGTTCGTCTTCTGCAAAATCGTCATCATCCGAGTAGTGTTCTGATAATTCCTGATCGAATAATTCTTCTTTTTTTTCAGCAAGTTCTAATTCTTGTTCTTCTTCAAGAACTGCCTCGTCTTTAAGTTTTTCCTCTTCTAAAAATACTTGATCTTTCTTTTTCAGTTCAGTAGTTTTTTT
>JAUYHR010000182.1 GCA_030689875.1 Nanobdellota archaeon | reverse complement strand
GAACAAGATAAAAAATTTGTAGAAAAACTAGAACTAAGTCTTTTAGAAAATTCTAGAAAAATATACTAAAAATGAAAAATAAACTTGAAATTAATGTAAAGCCCGGAAATTTAAGTTTCATTGAGAATTATTTATCAGACTTATACGGCCCCCCTCAAATAGACGGAGAAAATTTAAGGGTTGTAGAAAAGCATTATTCATCTGGGATTTCGCTTGAATCGGTAAGAGGACATCGTACTTCTTCACAAAAAAATGTTTATACTAATGAGATTATTATTCCAAAATCAGCAAGCAACGAAATAAAAAATAAATTAATGGAAATGGCGGCAAAATAAAATGGCTCTCAGAAAAGCAAATTCATATTCAAAAAAGAAAGTTGGTCCTTTTACCAGAAAGAGCAGTGTAAAAAGCAAGGTATACATTAAAACTATTCCTCCAAAAATTATTACAAAATTTAGTATGGGAAAAGATGATTTATCTAAATTCAAATACAGGCTGACTTTGGTTTCCTGCGAAAAAGTCCAATTAAGACAGAATGCTATTGAGTCATGCAGACAGCATCTCCATAGAAAATTAGACGAAAAGTTTACTAATCAGTATTTCTTTAAAATTTTTCCGTATCCGCACCATATTCAAAGAGAAAATAGAATGATTACGGGAGCCGGAGCAGATAGAATGCAGACGGGAATGCAATTATCTTTTGGAGTGTCCATGAATATTGCCGCGATTATAAAACCTGAAGACAAAATATTTTTGATTGCTGTTCCAAATGAAAAAGCAGTAATTTTTGCAAGAGAAATTTTAAACACAATTAAATCAAAACTTCCGTGCAAGACCAGGATTGATTATAAATTTTTGGGATAGATTTCTATTTTCAGAAAAAAAAACATTTTATAATTAGAATCGGACATAGAAAGAAAATTTATGATTAATTAAACAAATAATAAATTTTCATTCATCCTCAGAAAACTTCAGATGAAAGAACATCTATGGTTAAGCTAAATAGTTACTTCTTTTGAAAGACAACAAAGTAGAAACATTTATAAAGTATATTTTTCTATATATGATATGACAATGAGTTTCTTTTTTAGCACCGAGTGTACCCTTGGAGGGCAAAAAAAAGAAGCTACAATGTAAGAAAAAACCAAAAAATAAAATGACAACCTACTCAAAACAACCCCTGAATAAATATCTTGATTCAGTAGCGACTGAAAAAAATATCTCTAAACAAGAATTACAAAAAAGGGTTTTTATCGATGATTTTAGCGTTCAAAGAAGTCCCTCTTTACTTTTCAATTTTTTTAAAGCAGAAAAAGACTTTAGAGAAATGGCAGGAAAGTATGATTCAGTTGTTAATGTTAAAAGAAGATTTAATCCCGGGTTTTTAGGATTAACCTGCAGATATGAAATCTCTGGAACGGGAATAAATTTAAATAAATCTCTTTGAATAAATAAAATGACAAACCCAAATATAAACAAAATAAAAAAGCGATTGTTCAAAGATTTAGAAACTAATATAATTGAAAATCCTGAAAATCCGGATGAAGTAATTTTTGAACGGGTAATACATAAATTTGAAAGAAATAATATTTATATTGAATACAACCTTAAAGAGAATGAAATTAATCAAATATATCAATACCATAAAAAAAGAAAAAAGATTCTTCATAATGGAAAACCGAATATTTCAGATTCACGGGAATTAAATAAATATATTTTAAGAAAATGACAAATTTAATCAACAAAGGAATTGTAAAAAAAATTGAAAACATAGATGCCTCTCTTAGTTATGTAACACTTATTGCTCCTGAAGGCGGAGAACCCAGAATTCCTTTTTGCGGAATATTAAATGAAAAAAACTACGAAGGAAAACCAGTTGTGATTACTCTAAATAATTCAGAGGAAATGTCCTATTCACATATTAAAGAAGTTGATTCTTCTTTTAAAGAAATAAAACTGCAATATGAAAATCCTTTTTTATATTCCAATAATAAAGTTAAATTCTTATGTCCAATAGAAATTGGTGAAGTATTAATAAATGCATCTGACAAAAAAGAAGAGATTTATCAGGTTGAAAAATTTCCAAAGTCAGGCATTGTAAGGTTCAGCACTTTAGAAAAAATCAGCGACGGTATGGAATTTCATAGATTTTATAAAATGCGAAACAATAATCCAAAAACACTTGTAAAAATTTCGCAGAGACCATATGACAGAGAATTTAGAATTGGTTTAGGCGAGAGGGCGATGATTTCGGAGGGGGAATAAATACCCAAAGAAACAAGATGACAAAATCATTAATAAAATTATTAAAATCAAAAGGATTTGCGATGAAAAGAAAGATTGGTCCCAGTAAAACTAATTATTTAAAGGAAAACGGAGAAAATTTAGTGGTGTCCAATGCTATGGTTTATGAAAAGGAATTATATTACAAGATTAAAAATTTAGAATTCTCTTCAGTAATTCGCACAACTAAAAAAGGAAATTCAGAGCAGGAAAAAAGAAATAGACGATGGTATAAAAGAGAGTATAGAAATGTCTGGTGGGGAGATTTGGATTTATCTAAAGATATTAAAAAATTGTATGATGCAATTAGATGGAAGAAAGATGTTATTATCACATATAAAAACGGAGATAAAATTTTAGAATTAAACGGGCTGGATTAATAAAGAAAAATGACAAACACGAGATTAGAAAATTCAAATATATTAGAGATAGAAGATGGATTTAAAGGAGAGATTTATGACGCAAAAATTTTCTGTGATTTTATCTATCTTGATGCAAGTAAAAAAGTGCAGGACGGATTGACGGAACACCGAACATATCTTTATTTTGATTGGGGCAAATTCAAATTAATAAAACGGGGTTTTGAAGATAAATCTATCCCAAAAATTTACAAAGGATTACCTGAAATGATTGAAAATAATTAAAATGGTAGAAATGATTTGGCCGGCTAAAATAAAAGAAGGTGAAAAAGTAGAAAATAATTTTGGATATGCGGAAACTATTTATTTAATAGAACCTGCAAATGATGGCGCTAAATATATTACAACTTCATATTTTAGCAGATTTGACAGGAAATGCGAAATCCATTCAGCTTATTTTGTAGATGGCGAAAAAATAACAAAAGTTGGAATATGGAAAAAAGATCTTGCAAAAGTTCTAAATCTTTTTTTAGAAGAAGAAATTAAAGAAAAATTTAAAGAAGAACTTTTTCAGGTGAATTAAAAACAGGCAAAAAGAAAAATACCTGCTCTCTCGCTTTCAGAAATAGTGTCTAGCTAGTTCGACAAAGGAAAAGCTTATATAATTATAATTTTTAGAAAATATATGGAACAAATAAAAGTAAATGCAAAAGAAATTATAATAAAACTATCCAGAATCCAAGCAGATATGGAGTATGTAAAAGAACATATTGAAGATATAACTTTAACTGAAAATGATTTAGAAGCAATAAGATTAGCTGATAAAGAATTTGAAGAAGGAAAAACAATTTCTCACGAGAAATTAAAAAAAGAATTTGAATTATAATGTTTGAGTTAGAATATTCAAATAGTTCCAAGAAATTTATCAAAAATATTGAAAAAGAATTGTTGCTAAGGATTTTTAATAGATTAGAAATGTTAAAAGAAAATCCAGTTCCTTCAGATGCTAAGTTTATTGGGCGAGAAAATAATGAAAAAGTTTTTAGAATAAGAATCGGAAAACATAGAGTTCTTTACAAAATTAAGGAAACTGAAAAAATAATTCTTATTTCAAAAATTGACAAAAGAGAAAGAGTCTATGATTAATTAAGACCGAGCGTTTTGACTTTGACAAACTTTTTATTATTTCTATTTCATTTATCATTTTATTAACAACAAAGTCAGGACGGGAGCAGAACTTTTTAAGTTGATTAAATAATTTCTCCGACTTACAAGAAAAAATAATTATTTTTGACAGAATAAAAAACATGCGCCCAACAAGGGCTTTAATGCAAGCGGGGGTGATGAGCAAATTGAAAATTTTGCGCTTTCTATTTAATTTTATTTTGTGGGACAGGGACGTGGTTTTAATTTCCGCCTGCATAAAGCCCTAAAATGTTAGCTGAGCGTTTTGACGAGAGTAATTGATTAAATAATTTTTTTTAAAAATTTATAAACCGCTTTTTCTTATACATTTAAAGGTGAAAAATGAACTCTGCATTATTGCTCATAATAATTTTGTTGTGGTTTTTTCTTGGATATAAAATTTACGGAAGATTTCTTGAAAAACAAATTAAACCAAATGATAAAAATAAAACTCCTGCTTTAACCAGCAAAAATAAAATTGATTTTTCTCCTGCAAAAAAACCATTTTTAATCGGACATCATTTTGAATCAATTGCGGGAGCCGGACCAATCATCGGACCAATTTTAGCAGTAAGTTATTTTGGGTGGCTTGCAGTTGTTCTCTGGATTTCAATCGGCGCGGTTTTCATCGGCGCAATGCACGACTATGTAACTTTAATGGCGTCTGTAAGAAATAAAGCAAAAGGAGTTTCAAATATTGCAAAAGATTTTTTGGGCTCAAAATCCGGATGGGTTTTTGGAGCAATGATTTGGGTTGCGCTTGTATTAATTATAACTGTTTTTTCTGTTTCAACAGCAGAAAGCATAATCTATAAATCAGAATTAGTTATTCCGCTGATTGCAATTTCATTAATTGCGCTGGTTCTTGGATTTGGAGTGGAAAAATTAAAATGGAATTATAAAATTTCCAGCGTGATTGCAATTATTCTTGTTTTTGTTTTTATTTGGATTGGAAACAAGTATCCTATTAATCTTGGAATTGAAAATCCTATTTTATTGAGAAACATTTGGATTTCAATAATTATCTTATATGCTGGAATAGCGTCGGTAACTCCTATCTGGCTTCTTTTAAGACCGCGAGATTATTTGAGTTCTATTCAGCTGTTTATTCTTATGCTTCTGGGATTTATAGGAATTATTTTAGTGAATCCTAAAATTAGCGCACCGATTTATATTTCCGGAAATTTTCCTCTCTGGCCAATTTTATTTATAACTATTGCGTGCGGCGCTGTTTCGGGATTTCACGGGCTTGTCTCGTCGGGAATAACGAGCAAACAACTTGCAAAAGAATCGCATGGAAAAGCAGTCGGCTATGGTTCAATGCTCGGAGAAGCGTCGCTTGCAATTTTAGTTACAATTTTAGTTATCTCCGGAGTAAAATGGGGAAGTGAAATTCCCGGCGGATTTCAAACAACATTAAAAGAAGGATGGGTTGCTTTATTTTCTTCCGGATACGGAAATATCGTCGGGAGTATTGGAATTCCTTTAATAACAATTAGTTTTGCCGTGCTTCTTGGAGCAATAATGGTTAATCAATTTATTTTAACAACAGTTGATACATCTGCAAGATTGGGAAGATTAGTAATTTCTGAAAATCTTTTTCCAAAATTTAAAAACAGATTTTTAACAACAATAATAACTTTAATTCCTGCCTGGCTTTTGGCAGTAACAAATTCTTATGAAACTTTATGGAAACTTTTTGGCTCTTCAAATCAGCTGATTGCGTCTATTTCTTTGATTGCAGTTTCGTGTTTTTTTATTTCAAGAAAAAGAAATGTCAAGTTTATTTTAATTCCTGCAGTTTTTGTTTTATTAACAACTCTCTCAGCTTTGATTTATTTAACATTTAAAACAAATGGGTATTTAGCTCAGGGAAATTTCGCTTTAACTGCAATTTCTTTGGGAATGTTTATCCTCGGAGTTTTTGTAGCATTTGAGGGATTTAGGTTTATTAGGAACAAATCTGTTTGAAAACTTCATTCATATAAAGAATAGCCCAATTTCTCAAGAATAAAGCTCCTGGATAAGCATCAACATTGTGCTGAGAATATCTGTAAGCGATTGGATATTTTCCAACTTTTTTATGTTCAAACTCTTTTATTTTTTCTTTTGATAATTTTAAATATGTATTTGGAATTAATGTTTGGCAGTTCATATCCTCTTCATTGAAATAAATGCTTCCCCCAGTATTTCTGCTTATTGAAAAACACTGAACAAGACCATTTTCCCTAAGATTAATATCATCTTGCCAAAAACCATTTAAAATCTGATGATCAAAGTGTTTTGTTATTTTTGGTTTATTTTTTAGAAATACCTTATTTATCCATTCTTTTTCCTGATTAGTTTCAGGAGAATAATTTTTCAAATCTTTATACCATTCTTCTGCTGCTTTTGGAAAAATTCTTTTTGCAATTGTTTCATCAATTTTTATATTTTCATCTATAAGTTTTGGATGAATAGGAATTTGAAAACAATTTGCATATAAAATTGGTAATTCTTCTTTTGTCAGGAATAATTCTTCAAGTTGCATAAAAATCCCATGAAATAGGAGTTTAAAAAAAAGATTATTCTCTAAGATAATTTTATAAATTGATTTCTTTTAAATTGATTAAGGCTCCGTAGCTCAGTTTGGTAGAGCACTGGACTTTTAATCCAGGTGTCGCGGGTTCAAATCCCGTCGGGGCCATTTTATGCAGTTGAATAAAATGAAACTGCATTTATGAAATCCGAATTTGAAGAGCGACTAGTCGCGGGCGAACAATTTGCTTTTGAATAAATCTTGTGAAACAACTAATTTTATGTTTTACAAAAGAAAGTTGTGAGTAAAATCCCGTCGGGGCCACTTATTAAAAGATATCGGGATTTGAACAATTCAAATCCTACTCGCGACCTCGCACGGCTTATTTTTATTTTTTTATAAATAGTTTATTCATTACTGCCTACCACGAAGTCGCTCGGTCGGGGCGCATTTATTATTATCTACGAAATTTGAACTAATCTTTATTCAGTCGAGGCGCATTTAAAATTGGAAAACCTTCTTACTTCTTACAAACCTCTAAATTCTCTTTTAACCTCATAAGCAGAAAGGTTTTTAAACCATTTTTAAGTTTCTTTTATTATCCTAAAGTCATTAAAGTCATTTGCAATTACATCCCATAAATTTGCAATTATATTCCATAAACCCCAAAAAATGCACATTCTACAGCCAAAACACACAAAAATAAATGAAAAAGAAGCAAATGAACTTCTTGCTAAATTTAACATTTCAAAAGCGCAATTGCCGAAAATATTTTTAACTGACCCTGCTTTGCCTTCTAACTGCCAAATTGACGACGTCATTAAAATAGAAAGAGAAGATTCTGAAACTAATAAAATAAATATTTATTATAGAGTTATAATATAATGGCAATAAAAAACGAGCACATCATCGTCAAGAACTATCTAAAAAACCATTCTCTTGTAGAATCAAATGTTGCTTCATTTAATGATTTTATTGAATACAGAATGCAGGAAATTGTCAATGAAACAAATGAATCAATGGATAATGAAGATTTTGAAATCATCCTCGGAAAAATAGAAGTTGGAAAGCCAAAAATTATTGAAGCCGACGGAAGTTCTTCTCTTATCACTCCAAATGAAGCAAGATTAAGAGACCTAACTTATTCTGCGCCGATTACTATTGAATTAACAATTAAAAAAGACGGACAGACTGATTCTGAAATTGTTGAGATTGGAAAAATTCCAATTATGATAAAAAGCAAAGCGTGCAACACCTGCGGAATGTCTAACGAAGAATTAATATCAAATTATAATGACCCAAAAGATCCCGGCGGGTATTTTATAATTAAAGGAAATGAAAGAGTAATGATTATGGCGGAGGATTTGGCTGAAAATCAATTTTTTTTGGAACAAGGGAAAACCGGAGGATTAGTTCTAAAACTGTTTTCTTTGAGAGGAACTTACAGAATTCCAATAACTCTCAGCGAGGGAAAAGATGGATTGCTTAATCTTTCATTCAGCAGATTCAAAGATTTGCCGGCGATTGTCTTATTAAAGGCTCTTGGGTTGACAAAAGAATCTGACATTGCAAAATATATTCAAAAAGAAAATGACAGCGTCATTGTAAATCTTTATGAATTTGTTAATCTCGCTACAAAAGAAGATGCCATAATGCATATTGCCGAGAAATCAAATTTGCAGGGAACAAAAAAAGAAATTGAGGAAAGAGTAAGATCAAGAATTGATTCATATCTTTTTCCGCATATTGGACAAAAAAAAGAAGACAGAATAAAAAAAGCAATTACTTTATGCAAATTGATAAAACATTATTTAATTGCAAAAGACAATCCCGGATTAAAAACAGATAAAGATCATTATGCAAATAAAAGAGTCAGACTTTCAGGAGATCTTTTGGCAACTTTATTTAAAGTAAATTTAGGAATTTTAATAAGGGATATAAAATACTCCCTGCAAAAATCAGCGAAGAGAAAAAACTATTTTTCAATAAAAGTTTTAGCAAAATCAACGCTATTCTCGCATAGAATTGAATCTGCTATTGCAACCGGCGCCTGGACTGGCGAGAGATCGGGAATAACCCAAAATATGGATAAAACAAATTATTTAGCGACGATTTCTCAGCTACAAAGAGTTTCAAGTATGCTCCCTTCCGATCAGGAAAATTTCAAAGCAAGAACACTTCACCCGACGCATTACGGAAGATTCTGTCCAATTGAAACGCCTGAAGGAACTGAAATTGGTTTGAGAAAAAATCTCGCCATACTAAGCAGAGTTTCTACAAGAACAAAAATGAGCGAGGAAGAAATAATTAAAATTTTGGAACAGGAAAAATTAGACAAAGAAGCAATTGAAGGAAAAGATGTTGTCCTGAATGGAAAATTTATCGGCACTATAAAAGATAATAATGAATTTGTAAAAATATTAAGGGAAAAAAGACGCGACGGCGGACTGCCCGAACAAATGGGCATAAGAAATGACCCCGGATTTGAAACAATTATTCTTTCAAGCGAGCCCGGGAGAGTATTAAGGCCTTTAATTATCGTCGACAACGGAGTTCAGAGAATAAATAATAATCATTTAATTCAAGTGCAGCAGGGAAATTTAAATTGGAAAGATTTAATTGAAAAAGGATTAATTGAATATATCGACGCATCTGAAGAAGAAAACGCGCTCATTGCATTATTTGAAGAAGAATTAACTCCCGAACATACTCATCTTGAAATTGACCCTATTTCTTTATTTGGCGCAGTTACAAGTTTAGTCCCATACGGAAATCACAATCAAAGTTCCCGTTTAAATCGTGGAAGCAAGACGCAAAAACAGGCTTTAGGTTTGTATGCCGCTAATTATTTATGCAGATTAGATACAGATGTTTCAATTTTGCAATATCCCCAGAAACCAATTGTCAGAAGTTTTGTTTATGATGCTCTTGATATTTATCCTGCAGGACAAAATTTAATCGTCGCTATTATGACTTATGAAGGATATAATATGGAAGACGCGCTTGTATTCAACAAAGGCGGGATTGACAGAGGAGTCGGACGAAGTTTTTACTTCAGACCATATTCTGCAATTGAAATGAATTATGCCGGCGGTTTAAAAGATGAAATATTAATTCCTGAAAAAGATACTTCGGGATATAAAATGGAAAAATTATACGGGCTTTTAGAGAGCGACGGCATTATCTACCCTGAAGCAGAAATAGGCGAGGGAGAAGTCTTAGTCGGCAAAATTTCACCGCCGAAATTTTTATCAGAAGCAAGAGACATTTCAATAAGAACAAAAAAAGAAGCAAGCATGACAATGAGGCAGGAAGAAAAAGGAGTTGTTGACGCTGTTTTTATAACAGAAGATAATGAAGGAAATAAAATTGTTCAGGTTAAAACTCGTGATTTGCGTATTCCAGAAATAGGCGATAAATTTGCAACCTCTCACGGACAAAAAGGAGTTATTGGATTAATTGTCCCGGAAGAAGATATGCCTTTTACTTTGAAGGGCATCAAACCCGATATAATTTTTAATCCTCATGGTTTGCCAAGCCGTATGACTGTTGGATATTTGCTTGAATTATTAGCTGGCAAAGTCGGCGCATTAAAAGGAAAAATTGTAGACGGCACTTCTTTTTTTGGAACAGATAAAAAAGAATTAGAAGAACAATTAGAAGAATTGGGTTTCAGATTTGATGGAAAAGAAACAATGTATGACGGCATTACCGGGAAAAAAATGGTTTCCAAAATTTTCATGGGAAATTTATATTATTTAAAATTAAAATATATGGTCAGCAACAAATTGCATGGAAGAGCGCTGGGCAAGATTGCATTATTAACAAGACAACCAATTGAAGGAAGATCCCGTGGCGGCGCGCTGCGGCTTGGAGAAATGGAACAGCAGGCATTAGTTGCCCACGGCGCTTCGCTATTATTAAAAGAAAGATATGATTCAGATAAAGTGGTTCTCCCAATTTGTGTTAAATGCGGAACAATAGCAATAGAAGATACAATAAGGGGAAAAATAATGTGTCCGAAATGCGAAAGTGAAGAAGTTGAAATGGTTGAAATTTCATATGCATTTAAACTTCTCGTCGAGGAATTGCAGGGCATGCACATTAAAACAACATTTGGATTAAAAAATAAATATGAGTAATAAAATGGAAACTATAAACACGCAAACAGAAAAACAATACAATGAAATATGTCTCTGGTTGGGAAATTATGCAGAAAATTCTAAAGGAAAGGCAGAAAACGAGCAGGGAAATTTAGCATTTTACATTAATTCTAATAGTGAAAAAGTTGTTGCCTATAATAACTTTAGAAAATTTGAAATCGACGGGAACAATATGGACGAAATAGATTTTATTAAAACCTCTCTTGAATATATTATGGATTCGGAAAGAAGGGGGAATGATTTATAATAAAATGACAAATAAAAATTTAGAAAAATTAGCAGAAATTGGAGAAAGAAAATTATTGGACGATTTGACTAACAATTTATTAGAGATTAAACAAAGATTAATGGGGATTCAAGAAAATGGAAATTCCCATATTCTTAAAAGCCAATATATAGAAAATAAAATAAAATCTTATGAAAATCTAATTACAACCTGCAAAAGTTATGGAGTAGATGTAAATGAACAAGAAAAAATATACGGACAAATAATTTATAATGCTAAAGAATATTTAGGACAAAAAGAAATACAATCCCTTTCAAGATTATCAGTTAGAACCCAGCATGGAAATGAAATGGAGGAATTTATTAATTAAAATGAAACCAGTAAGAAAAAAAATAGGAGAAATAACTTTTTCCCTGATTAGTCCGGAAGATATTAAAAAACTTTCAGTTGCAAAAATTATAACTCCTGAACTTTATGATATTGACGGATATCCTGTTGACGGCGGGTTAATGGATTTAAGACTTGGAGCAATTGACCCTGGAGTAAGATGTAGAACTTGCGGAGGCAGACTTAAAGAATGTCTTGGGCATTCAGGAAGCATTGATTTAGCAAGATCAATTGTGCATTTGAAATATGCTCCGATGATTGAATTAATTTTAAAATCTTGCTGTCAAAGTTGCGGAAAATTAATGCTTGACGAAAAAGAAATGGAAAAATATCCTGCAAGCGCAAGAGCAAAAAAAGCAAAAGAAAAAAAGAAATGTCCGCACTGCTCATCTCTTCAGGAAAAAGTTAAAATAGACAAGCCGACAAGTTTTTACAAAGGAAAAAAAAGAATCTTTCCTGCAGAAATAAGAGACCTTCTTGTTAATATTCCCGACGAAGAACTTGTAAAAATCGGAATTGATTATAAAACATTCAGGCCCGAGTGGGCAATCTTAACTGCTTTATTAATTCCTCCAGTAACAGTAAGACCGAGCATTATTTTAGAAAATGGCGAACGTTCAGAAGATGATTTAACGCACAAATTATCAGATATTATAAGGGCCAACCAAAGACTCTGGGAGAATTTAAACGCGGGCGCTCCAGAAGTTATTATTGAAGATTTATGGGATTTGCTTCAATTTCACGTGACAACTTTTTTTGATAATACTGTTTCAAAAATTCCTCCAGCGAGGCATAGAAGCGGTCAGCCATTAAAAACAATTACAGAAAGAATCAAGGGCAAGGAAGGAAGAATTAGAAAAAACATTGCAGGCAAGAGAGTAAATTATGCCGGCAGAACAGTTATATCTCCCGACCCATTTCTTAAAATTAATGAAGTTGGAGTTCCATATGAAATTGCAAAAATTGTTACTGTTGCAGAAATGGTCAACGATATAAATAAGAAAAAATTAATCAAACTTATTGAAAAAGGAGAAGAATATCCGGGGGCAAATTATATTATAAGACCTGACGGAAAAAGAAAAAAAATTGCTTCTGAATTAAAAGAAGAAATAGTTGCTGAAATTTCTCCAGGATATATTGTAGAGAGGCATTTACAGGACGGAGATATTGTTTTATTCAACAGACACCCAAGTTTGCATAGGGGAAGCTTAATGGCTCATTTTGTAAAAGTCCTTCCAGGAAAAACATTTAGAATGCATCCCGCTGTCTGCACTCCGTATAACGCTGATTTTGACGGCGATGAAATGAATATTCACAGTCCGCAGACGGAAGAAGCGCGCGCAGAAGCAAAAATCCTTCTTGATGTCAAGAAAAATTTAATGTCGCCGAAAAATAATACAAATTTAATCGGCTGCGTTCAGGATTCTATAACTGGAAATTATCTTTTAGGATTAAATGATTTTTCAAAAGAAGAAGCAAATCAATTATTATATCAATCTGGCTTAGATTTTGAGCCCGTAAAGAAAAAGATTTCAGGAAATGAATTATTTTCAATGATTCTTCCAAAAATTGATTTCTCCAATGATTCAATTAAAATAAAAGATGGAAAAATTATTAAAGGATTTATTGATAAAACAACTTTTGGCGATGAAGATGGCGAGCTGATTAAAGAGTTGGATAAAATCGTTGGAAGAGAAGAAACTTTTGAGGTAATTCATAAAGCATTTAATCTTGGAAAAACATATTTGACTAAGCATGGAATAACCGCCTGTGTTGAAGATTTTGATTTAAAAGAAAGCGTAATTGAAGAAACAGAAGAGATTATAGAGAAGTCAGAAAAAAAGACAAAAGAAATTATTGAATCTTATGAAAACAAAAATTTAGAAATTATCCCCGGAAAAACTTTAGAAGAATCAAGAGAGATAAAAATTCTTCAGGTTTTAAATGAAGTAAGAACAAAAATTGGCTCTATTGTAAAAGAAAAATTCCCAAAAGAAAATCCAATAAGCAGTATGATTAAAGCGGGAGGAGGCGGGAATATTTTAAACATCACTCAAATGGCTTGCTGCGTCGGACAACAGGCATTATGGGGCAAGAGAATTGATTTTGGATTTACGCAAAGAACACTTTCATTTTTCAATAAAGGGGATTTATCTCCAAAAGCAAGAGGATTTATCAGAAGTTCATTTATAAAAGGATTAAGGCCAGACGAATTTTTCTTTGGCGCTATTGCTGGCCGTGATAGTTTAATGGATACTGCATTAAGAACTCCAAAATCAGGTTACTTATACAGAAGACTTGCAAACGCTTTCCAGGATTTAAGAGCAGAATACGACGGAACAGTAAGAGACAGCAACGGCAAAATAATAGAATTTAAATATGGCGACGATAATAAAAAAGTTTCAGAATTGCACACTAGCGGAAATATTTTTCCCGGAGAAGCTCTTGGATTGGTTACTGCCCAGTCATTTGGAGAACCTTCAACACAAATGGCATTAAATGTATTCCACTTTGCAGGTGTTGCAGAAATGCAGGTAACTATGGGGCTTCCAAGACTAATAGAAATATTTGATGCAAGAAAAAAACCGTCCTCTCCAAAGATGGAAATTTATTTGAATAAAGAATATAACAATGAAAAAGATGCCGAAGTCTTTGCTGAAAAAATAAAAGAAGTGACATTAAAAGAAGTTTCTTCAGAAATTGGAATAAATTTCAGCAAAAAAATAATTGAAATAAAAATTGACAAAGAAGCTTTAAAAAAAACCCATTCAAGCGTGAAAAAAATAGTAGAGAGATTAAATGATTTAAATTTTAAAGCAAAAGAAAAAGACGAGAGGATTACATTAGATTCTGACGCTCTCTCTTTCAAAGAAATTTATCTGCTAAAAGAGAAACTTAAAAATACCATAATCTCGGGCGTAAAAGGCATTAAGCAAATTTTAATTTTAAAAAAAGAAAATACTTTTGTTATTATAACTCTTGGAACAAACATTCAAGAAATGATAAAATTAAAAGAAGTAAATAAAGACAAGATTATTTCAAATGATTTTTACGAAATTGCAGAGGTTTTTGGAATTGAATCTGCAAGACAATTAATTATTAACGAAATAAAATACGTTATAAATACTCAGGGATTGGATATTAACGAACGCCATCTTAAATTAGCCGCAGACGCCATAACAAGCACAGGACAGATTAAAGGGGTTACAAGAATGGGAATTATTGCGCAGAAATCTTCAATTTTAGCGAGGGCAACTTTTGAAACTCCGATAAAACAATTTGTAAATGCAACCATTAAAGGAAGCAAAGAAAAATTAAAGAGCGTTATTGAAAATATAATTTTAAATCAGCCGGTTCCGGTTGGAACGGGATTTCCAGGTTTAGTTGTTAAAATTATTGGTCCATTGACAAAAAGAGATGAGGAAAAAAAGACTGCTAAAAAAGAAATTGTTGAAAGCGTCAACAAGTAGACTCATTCATCAAAAGGAATTGATGAGCGTGTTAATAAGTAATTGAAAGAAAGATTTATTTTCTATTTAGTGGAGCTGTCTGAATGTCTGTTATTTTTGTCAAATAAGCATCAAATTCTTTTTGCGCTTTTTCAAGAATTTCAAGTACAACAGGATTTTCGGAAGCAGCATAATATTCTGTTATATTATCTCCAACTGTTATTTCAACACAATCGAGTTTGAAATCATTATTCGAATCAATATATTTAGATTTGCTTCTATCTGCTTCTACAACTTCAAGAATATTAATCCCTCCCGCTATTTTTTCATAGAATTTGACTTGTTTTTCTCCAATTTTTCCATTAAAATGATATTCGGGGTTATTTCCACATCCAGCTACACCTAAAGCCAATGCTCCTGCTAAAACAATGTTAGTTAGATTTTTTCTTATTGTCATACAAAATATAGAAGTATTAAGTATTTAAATCTTTTGTTATTGTTACTATTTTAAAATTAATATGAATAACGCCAGAATTCATAATCAATCATAAACTTTATCTCTTTTATCAATTTTCACAACAACAATTCTTTTTTCTTCGTAATTAACACGATAAAGCGCGCGATATTTTCCGATTCTTATTCTAAACGTCGGTAATTCATAACCTAAAACTCTTTTTGCATCATGGGGAACAGGATTTTGCTTCAAGGTTTCAAGTTTATTAGAAATACGCTCAAAAACTTCATTTTCGCATTTAGAAAGAAAATGTTCTGGCTGTTTATCTAGCTTTATTTCGAACATTTTTAATTTCCTCTAAAGAAACCAATTTTCCAGATTTTTCATTTTCCACGCTATCATCAAGCATTCTCCTTTCTTCTTCAGATAAAATAACGTCCGCATCTATCATATTTTCTTGGATATACTTTAAGGTTTTTTCAATTCTATCTAATCTAGTGTCTATATTTTGCTGTTCCATAAATAATCGATAACTCCTGCATATATAAAATTTTCTATGGTACGAGCAAATTCGTTCACTTCGTTCACATATTAAGAAAAATTGCCATGACAGCTTTTTTTATTTATTAAATTATTAATCCTCAAATCTTTCCCAACACGACAATTTTTCTTAGCGAAGAAATATGACAAATGTCTATTTCGGAGCAATAAATTCATTTTTGCGAGAGCAAAAATGCAAATCATTAATTTTATCCTAAATGTTTTTTTCCATTGTTTAAAAAATAGGTTTATAATTTTTAAAAATTTATATAATCGCAAATTATTAATAGCTAACATACTTAAATTATTTATGAAAAACAATAATGAAATAGATATTCAATATTACAATCCTAAACTAAAAAGAAAAATTGAGATTATTGGATTTGTTGTTTCAATAATTATTGTTGCTATTAGTATTATCAGTCTTTTGTTCTATGGATTTTATAAGGAAAAATTAACTGAAGGAATTATCACCTCTGGAAAAATCCTGATGTTTTTGAGCATTTTTTTTCTTGAATTTATCCCGCAAATGATAAGTTCCCATTTTCCTTTGGTTGCTTCAATACTTTCGGGAATAAATGCTTTTGAAGCAGTAATCATTGCTGTCTTTGCTTCTTTAATAAGCACTATTCTTGCTTTTGAGCTTGGAAAAAAATTCGGGTGGAAATTTGTCTGTTCTTTGTTTGAGCCAAAAAAATTAATAAAAATTACAAATTTCTGGAATAAATACGGAAAGTGGTTTGTGCTTGCATCTGCTTTTACTCCTTTGCCCTATTTTCCTTTAGTGTTCGGAGCTTTGCAAATGTCAAGAGAAAAAATGTGGCTTTTCGGAATTATTCCGAGAATAATCAGCTTTGTTATTCTTGGCTATCTTATTTCTTTGTAAGCCGCTAATCACAGAATTTAAAAATAACTAATAAAATTATATTATAAGATAAAATGCAAAAAAATGATAATAAAATAAATGAAAAAGAAATTTTAGATTTTTGGGGAAAAAATAAAATTTATAAAAAATCTGTTAAAAAAAACAGCGGAGGAAAAAAATTTTATTTTATGGATGGTCCGCCTTATGCAACCGGGCATATTCATATGGGAACTGCCATGAATAAAATTTTGAAAGACATTGCGATGCGCGCTCATCGTTTGCAGAGATATGATGTTTTTGACAGACCGGGATATGACACCCATGGAGTGCCTATTGAATTTCAAATTGAAAAAGAGATAGAAAGTAAATCAAAAAAAGATATTGAAAAATATGGGGTAAAAAAATTTGTAGATAAGTGCAAAGAGTATGCTACAAAACATATAGGAATTATGAATAGTGAATTTCAGAATTTAGGGGTTTGGATGAACTGGGAAAATCCATATTTAAGTTTAAGCGACGATTATATTGAAGCAATATGGGACACCTTTAAAAAAGCTGATGAAAAAAATTTATTGTATCTGGGAAAATATCCTGTCCATATTTGTCCGAGATGTGAAACAGCAGTCGCGTATAATGAAATTGAATATATTAAACAGGATGATGCCTCTATTTATGTAAAATTTCCATTGAAAAAATCAAAGAATACATTTTTAGTAATTTTTACTACAACTCCCTGGACTTTGCCCGGAAATACGGGAATAATGGTAAATCCCGAGGTGGATTACCAAATAATTGAACTTCCAAATGAAGAAAAATGGATTATTGCAAAAGATTTAGCAGGAAAATTAATGGCTGCGATAAAAACAGAATTTACAATAAAAAAAGAATTTAAAGGAAAAGAAATGAAAAACTGGGAATATGAAAACCCTTTGGCAAAAAATTTAAAATTAAAAATAAAAAATGGATATAAAGTTGTATTATCTTCGAGGTATGTAACTATAGATGAAGGCACCGGATTAGTTCATTGCGCTCCCGGTCATGGAAAAGAAGATTATGAAGTTGGAAAAGAAAACGCTCTTGATATGCCCTCTCCCGTATCTATCGACGGAAATTTAACAGAAGAAGCCGGGAAATATGCGGGCAAAAAAGCAAGAATAGTTGATAAGGAAATAATTGAAGATTTAATGAATGGGGGGTATTTAGCATATAAAATAAATTATAACCACGACTATCCAATTTGCTGGAGATGCAAAACTCCTCTTTTAATGGTTTCCCAGCCACAATGGTTTTTAAAAATTTCAAGCATCCATGAAAAATTGTTAATTGAAAATGAAAAAACTAATTGGATTCCAAAATGGATGAAACTGAGAATGAAAGCGTGGCTGGAAGGAATTTCTGATTGGCCAATTTCCAGAGAAAGATACTGGGGCACACCGCTTCCGATATGGGTTTCTGAAGATGAAAAAGAAAAAATTGTTATCGGAAGCATAAAGGAGCTGGAAAAATTATCTGGAAAAAAAGTAAAAGAAATTCATAAACCGGGAATTGATGAAATAACTTTTGAATACAAAGGAAAAAAAATGAAAAGAGTTAAAAGTGTATTGGATGTTTGGTTTGATTCGGGAGTTTCAAGCTGGGCGGCATTAGGATTTCCGTCGGAGAATAAAAATTTTAAAAAATACTGGCCTCCAGAACTAAATATTGAAGGAAAAGACCAAATTCGCGGGTGGTGGAATTCGCAATTAATCCTGTCTGAAATTAGATTTAATAAAAAACCTTTTGACAGCATTATTGTTCATGGAATGATTTTAGATTTGGGAAAGAAAAAAATGTCAAAATCCTTAGGAAATATTATTTCCCCGCATGAAATAATTGAGAAATACAGCAGAGACCATCTTAGATATTATTTTGCAAAAACTTCTAAAGGCGAAGATTTTTCATTTGATGAAAAGGAGTTTTCAGAAATCCAAAAAGTATTTAGAGTATTAATAAATATACATGCTTTTATTAATCAGCTTGAAAAATCTAAATTAAAATTAAAAATAGAAGATAAATGGATATTATCAAAATATCATTCAACAATAAAAGAGGCCACAGAGAGCTATAATTCTCACAAATATCCGGAAGCAATTCAAAAATTGGAAAAATTTTTAGTTGAAAATTTGAGCAAAAGTTATATTAAAATTATAAGAGAAAGAGCGAATGAAACTTATGAATTATTAAATGAAATGCTAAATGGAGTGTTAAAATTATTTGCCCCAATTATCCCATTTTTAACTGAAAAAATCTGGCAAGATCTTCGTGAAAATAAAAGTGCTGAAGAAGAATCTGTTCATTTATCCTCGTGGTCAAAGGCTGATGAAAAATCAATTAATAAAAAACTTGAAGAGGAATTTGAAATTGCCCTGCAAATTGTTGAAAGAGGTTTATCAGAAAGAGATAAAAATCAAATTGGTTTGAAATGGCCTTTAGCAAAAGCAACAATTAAATTGAAAAAAGATTTGAAATTAAAAATAGAACTATTAGAAATAATAAAAAAACAATTAAATGTCAAGGAAATTGAATTAAAAAATGGTGAAGAACTTTCAGTGGATTTTGATACTGTCATGACTCCTGAATTAGAGGCTGAAGGATATGCAAGAGAAATTTCCCGCCAGATTCAGGCGTTTAGAAAAGAACTCGGTCTTAAAAAAAGCGACTGGATTAATCTGCAGTTAATTACCGACGATGAACTAAAAAAAATCCTGGAAAAAAATGCGGAGTTTATTAAAGAAAGAACAAACTCAAAAAAAATAGTCATTGCAACAGATGAGAAACTCGGGGAAAGGTTTAAAAAGAATATTGAATTTAAAATTAAAGAAAAAAGAGGAATGATAGGGATTGCCGATATAAAACCGAGATAATTTGCTAAAATACTACTAATAGGTAATCCTTGAAGTTCGCTCCTTAAATATAATAAACTTTAAAAAGAAAAAAAAGAGACTAAATATAACAAAATGATAGTAAAAGACGAATTTTTAAGCAGACTGAGAAAAATCTTTGATTTGAACCTGTACGAAGTTAAAGTTTGGACTGCGCTTCTCTCTCGGGGAACTTCCACTGCAGGAGAATTAAGCAACATTTCAGATGTTCCAAGATCAAGAACTTATGATATTTTAGAGAGTCTGGAAAAGAAAGGATTCATTATTATGAAACTCGGCAAGCCAATTAAATTTGTCGCTTTAAAGCCTGAAGAAGTTGTTGAAAGAGTTAAGAAAAATTTAGTTAGATATACGCAAGAAAGAACAAAAAGATTAGAAACTTTAAAAAGCGACGAGGTTCTTACTGAATTAACTGAATTATTCACTAAAGGAATTAAATTTGTTGAGCCTTCTGACTTATCCGGAAGTTTGAGAGGACGGCAAAATCTTTATAATCATTTAGATATGATGCTTAGAGACGCTGAAAAAACAATTACAATTGTAACAACAGCAGAAGGATTAAATAGAAAGTTTGAAGCGCTGATGCCTGTTTTAGAAAAATGCAAAAAGAGAGGAGTTAAAATAAGAATTGCCGCTCCAATTAATAAAAATAATATAAAAGTTGCAAAAGACCTAAAGAGCGTCGCTGAAGTCAAAGATTTGCAGGATATTAAAGCAAGATTTATAATTATTGACGGCACTCAAATAATGTTCATGCTTCTTGACGACGAGAAATTCCATCCAAATTACGATATTGGAGTTTGGATTAATACAGAATTTTTCTCAGCAGCATTAGAGCAGATGTTTGAACTTGCCTGGAAAGAAATGAAGAAGGTTTAAATTTATTTTTAGGATTATTTAATTTTGTTGAAAATGATTTTTAGAATTTATTAGTTCTTTTAAAATAATTTACTTAAATTTTTTTGCAAAACTAGACATTTTATTTTCAAATTCTTCTAAAACGTCGTCTATTCCCATTAAAGAATATTTTACTGCTAAGTTTTGGTAAACTTTTGAAGCAGTTTTATCGTCACTATACACTCCAAGAGTTTCAAATAAGATTCTTTGACCAGATTTTATCTGATGGGGCCAAGCACCAAGCATATCCTGACGGTTTTCTTCATCTTTTTCAACAGAATTATATGCTTCTTCCATACTTTTTTTAACTATTTCTTCTAAAGAGTTGTTATTTCCAGTTAAAGAAAGAAGAAGGTGTTTATTTTCAGAACCAAACTCGTTTCCCTTAAAAATCATAAAATCAGTTATTTGGGCCTTATACTTTTCTAAATTTGGCTTAACATAAAAATTAAATCCTTTTAAAGATAAGTCATTTCCAATAATAAAATTTCCTGAAGTCATAAATAAAATAGACTTAATTTGCTTTTTAATGATTATTGTATTTGAAAGTATTCATTAAAATAATAAATCATTTTTCTAAATAAAAAAAACTGGAACAAAAAATAGGAAATTTATTTCTTTAGAAAAGAGTAATTAATTTTGTCTATATTTTTTAGACGAAAGATTTAAATATTATAGCCCTCTATATTTAACTATGGTCACAACAATACAATTAAATGAAGATGTAAAACAAAAATTAGATAAGCTTAAAATTCACCATAGAGAAACATATAATGACTTGGTTTGTAGATTAATTATAGAACCTTCGTCAAGAAACGCGAATAGAGAAAGTTTAATTGAAACTATTGAAGTGCTCTCAAATCCCCAAACAATGAGAGATATTGCTGAAGCTCTTGAAGACATTAATAATAAAGATAAGTGGGTTTCTTGGAAAGAAATTAAAAAAGAAAATGAATTATGAAATCTTATTTCATAAGAAAGCGCAAACTTTTTTTAATAAATTAGATAACTCAACTAAAAAGCAGATTTCTATTAAAATAGATAAATTAAAATCAAATCCGGAATTAGGCAAACCCCTCGTTGGAAATTTATTTGGCTTGAGGAGTTTAAGGGTTGAAAAATTTAGAATTCTTTATGAAATAAAAAAATCTCAACTTATTATTTATGTCTTAGAAATTGGACATAGAAAAAATGTCTATGATTAATTCTATAACTCTTTCTCAATTTTTCTTTTGTAAAAAAATAAATAAAGAAAAAGTATAAAAAAATAAAAAAAATAAAAATTTATTTAATTTCGCGCTAAACTAAAAACGTTTTTTATCGCTACAATAACTGTAGCCGGCACGAATACTGCAAGCAATGCGTCAAGAACTGCTCCGACATAAGGCATATCGCTCATTAAACTTCCGCCGAGAGCGCTTGCAATTATTAATACTGCTCCAGACATTAAGAAAGGCGTGACTTCTTTGTCAGTAACATTAAGCAATCCTACAATAAGTCCAATAACTACAAGAACTATTGCCCAATTTCCCATGACAGGGTCAAATAATCCAAGAACTACTGCAAGAATTACACCGATAAGAAAAGCCCACTTTCCCACAATATCTACTCCTCTTGTTTTTGCCATTTTAAATCAATTCACCTCCTTTCATCTTTTTTAAGATGTTTTATTAAGGAAATATTTATTTAAATAGGTTTTGGTTATATCTATTTCATTACATCTCTTCTAATATATCTATTATATCTATCCCTAAAAGATTTTGGCTAAAAATCCTTCACATTTCTTCTAATATATCTATTCCCAAAAGATTCAGAGAATTTTTTAAAACTTGCATAAATAACTTCACCAAATTTAATCTAAATTTTTCTTCTTTTGAATCAACGACGGAGCAGGAATGATAAAATTCATTAAACGTCTGCGCAAGCTGATAAGAATAATGGGCAATTAGCGACGGATTAAGAGACTCGCAGGATTTTAAAACAACTTCTTTAAACTGGGAAAGTTTTTTTATTAATTCTATTTCTGCCGGCTGAAGAGTTTTAATTTCAAATTTATTTAAATTATTTTTTATTTTTGATTTTTTCAAAATAGAATTTGCGCGGGCGTAAGAATACTGAATATATGGCCCCGTATCTCCGTCAAACCTGATTGATTCTTCAGGATTAAACAGCATATCTTTATTTATATCTGTTTTAAGAAGAAAATATTTTATAGACGCCAAAGCAATCTTTAAGCTTCTTGATTCAAGCTCCTGCTCTGAAAATTTGCTTCTTAACATTAATTCTTTTTTTGCCAATTTCTGAACCTCTTCAATTAAATCATCGGCATCAACGACTTTTCCTTCTCTTGATTTCATTCTTCCTTCAGGCAAAACAACCATTCCATACGACAAATGTTTTATTTTATCCGCAAAATTAAATTTTAGTTTTTTCAAAATTGAGACAAGGACATTAAAATGATAATCCTGCTCATTTCCGACGACATAAACTGAACTGTCAATTTTAAGC
>JAUYHR010000178.1 GCA_030689875.1 Nanobdellota archaeon | reverse complement strand
ATTTCTTTAAAACGGAGGGTAATCTCTTTAATCTTTGAACCGCTAAAGCATCTGAACTCATTTTTTCTGAAATGCCTTTTAATCGCCTTTTAAAAATATGCATAGGATATCTATGGATTGCTCTCCAATTATCCAAGATTTCTAAAGATTTGTTGATATCCTCTTTAGAACTTTTATTATCAATTAGAATATCTCCTGCCCAGTCTACTTTAGATTTACCATGTCCCTTTGGTTTTATCCATACCATTCTATTGGGCAGTTTTTATACTATTTAAATATTTGTTTTGCGCGGTTATTTTTAGTCGTAAAATTGGGGTTTTAAATAAAAAGAGTGTTTTGCGCGGTTAATTAATTTTATTCACTCTCTTTTGCGCGGTTATTCCTTTTTATCCCTTAAAACAGATTTAATACTTGAATTTCCAAAAAACCCTTTTAAAATACAGATATAATTTCCGATAATCTTTAATAAACAAATATAAGTGAATAGAAAATTAATAATTTAATCATTTATACAAAAACTCCAACCCTTCAATATCTTCTTCTTTTTCAGGCTCTTTTCTTTGCGGAGTAAATGTTCTGCCCTTGAATTTATTATATTGTGGCATCATTCCGAGGGTTAAATATAACTTTAATAATTTTTCTTTTATTTCTGTTTTTTCTGCTATTGGTATTGTCGCCATTTCAATCATTCTTTCATAAACTTTTATAGTGTTGCTTCTTTTGTTTTCTTTAATCCCTCTTTCTGCTTCTTGTTTATAAAATTCTTTTAAAGATTTTAAAATTTCCGCTCTTTCTAAAGAGCTTGATTCACGCAAACATTTTCTAGCGGATTCATCTGCTCTGTCAAAATAACCGGATTTTATATAACTATTAACGGCTTTAAGAAAATTTTTTATTTTTTCAGGCTGCAAAACGCACAGCTCCGCAACTTTTTCATAACTTATTGCAGAATCAAAAAACATTCTTCTTTTTTCATACACCTCTCCTAGCTTTTGATTGACAAATTTTTTGACATCAACGGGAATTCCCGGATTTGTTTTTAAAAATCGCGTCAAATTATCAATCTGAACATACTCCCCCCATTTAGAAACTTCTTTTTCAATTTCAGATTTACTCATCTCTTTTGTTAGTCTTTCCATAAATTTTTAACTAAATTGATGTTTATAAGATTTATTGTTAAAAAGAAATAGTATTCCGAAAATTATTTTTGGTGCATTTCTATTGTTCATCTTTGTGATAAAAATCCAGAAAAATTACCTTATTCTCTTCTTGTGAATAAAAATAAGATAATCTAAAAGGGCTAACATAAACCTCTCGTGTTCCTTTTCTATTATGTCTCATTGGCTTTCCAATCTCCGGATTTTCAATAATCTTTTTTATTTGTTTTTTGATTTTTATTTTTAGTGAATTGTCTTTTATTTTATCAAGAATTCTTGTAAAGTCTTTAGTTTCTTCAAAACGGATTTCTACCATTTTTCAAGCTTTTTCAGAAACTCGTCCTTAGAATAAGAAGTAAATTCCCCCCTATCATGACTTTGCCACGCCAATTCTGTTCTTATAGCAAATTTCAAATCTTCTGCAATAGATTCTTCCATTTGTTCCATCTTCTTTTTCAAAGCAATTATTTCTTTGCTCATATTCTCAAGGCTTAATTGTTTTTGTTCCATATTTATTATAGAATTAAAGAATATTTAAATTTGTTGGTTTTACCTAATATTGAATTTGCTCGTTGCGTGACAACTCGGATTTGTAAATAAATTGGCGAAACAGCTAAAGAATAATTTTAAAATTTACACTCTATTTGTTTTATAATTTTAAGATTTGTATGGGCTTTGATATACTCTGCAAGACATTTATCGTCTTTATATAAAACATCTGCTAATGATGTTATAAATGCTTGATTAGGTTCTCTATTTTTAAGTATTATATCCAATTCAGGATTGTTTGAATATGTAGATTTTATTGCTTCTTTTATTTTTATATATTTAATTCCATATTTTTCTTTTGCATAATGTCTTTGTTGATTTATTAATAAATCAAGATTTACTTTCATATCTTTATAATAAACTTCTATGAAAGAAGAATTATTCTTGGGGTTACGGATTTTTATAACTCCTTTATTATTAAATACAGAATTAAGAATGTTTTCAGATAAATCTATTTTAAGGATAGCTTTTTGTTTATCTAACTTTTTATTTATTAACTTAAACAAATCATCTGTTGTATTAATTCTTGCTTTTTTTAATATATAATCAAGGCGTTTCATATTTATCTTTCCAGAACTATTCCCTGAGTCAATCACTTCTAATTACTTCTTCTTTACTTTGACCACGCTTGGGCGAAGTAATGAAAAAATAGCTTTGCTATTTTTTCTTCGTAATTTCAAAACAAACTCCAGCAGCAACTGTTGAACCGGCGTCACGAACAGAAAATCTTGACATTG
>JAUYHR010000153.1 GCA_030689875.1 Nanobdellota archaeon | reverse complement strand
AGTCAGGGCGGAATATTTTCAGATTCTGTTTCTGTTTCAGACGGCACAACAAAAATAATTTTAATTCCAATTTTATTAGGAGTAAATAAAGACGGAGAACAAAAAACTCAGGCATGCGATGAAAGACAAGGTAAGGAGATTTTTATTTATTATTCAAATAGTTCCAACCAAACAATAGCTCCTTATGATTTATCTTCACTGATAATTCCAAAAAATAAATATATTAATCCAGGCGTAAGATTTGGACAATCTGGAATTAAAGATGAAGCTGGAAAACTGAGAAATGATTTTGAACCGGGTGGCGAAGATGAAGTTCTTATTTTTGACATTAGCAGTTTACCTGGAAAAATTTATGCACTTGACATAACTCCAATAAGATGGCAGGAAGAAAAAAACAAAATACGAATTGTAAGTTGCG
The DNA here is from genome assembly GCA_030689875.1 of Nanobdellota archaeon. Taxonomy (GTDB): domain Archaea; phylum Nanobdellota; class Nanobdellia; order Pacearchaeales; family GW2011-AR1; genus JWKY01. Next base: position 3,074 of record JAUYHR010000153.1, on the reverse strand, counting down.
CTAATGCAAAATCAAACAAGATTTTGGATTTAAAATTAGATTAATAAACATTTAAAAATTAAAAATGATTAAGAATAAAATGAGGAAGCGCGGAGTATCACCAGTCATTGCAACAATTTTGCTTATAGCATTGACGATTATAATTGCATTAATTGTTTTTCAGTGGATGAAAGGATTTACAAAAGAAGCTGTAACAAAATTTGACGGAACAAATATTGAGATAGTCTGCAATGATGTTCAGTTTGATGCAAGTTATTCTGACGACGGAACTCTTACAATTTCTAATTTAGGAAATGTTCCAATTTATAATTTTGATGTTAAAGCAGAATATGACGGCGGGCATGACACTCTTGATTTAAAAGAGAATTCAAATTTTGGGGATGGATTAAGTCAAGGAGGGGTTATTTCGGTTCCCTTTGATGCTTCTAATTATAATAAAATAATTTTAATTCCAATTTTATTAGGAGTAAATAAAGACGGAGAACAAAAAACTCAGGCATGCGACGAGAGACAAGGAAAGGAGATTTTTATTTAATCTTATGAAACAAAAAAAAGCAGTTTCCGGAGTAGTTGTAATGGTCGTTATGATTGCGCTTGTAATTTCTATTTCAGCGATTGTGTTCACGCTGACAAAAAAAACAGTTGAAGAAAAAATAAAAAAATCAGAGGCGTGCGGTTTAGAAACTATTGGCAAACTTTCAATAAATTCAGAATATGTTTGTTATGATTCTGCAACTGATGAAATTGTTTTTTCAATAAACAGAGGAGATATAGATTTAGATAAATTAATTATTGCAATAGAAACAGAAACAGATGTAACTCAAATTGAGCTTAAGGAAATTGAAGAAAAGATTGATAATTTATATCCATATAACAAGCCTAGAAATCTTAAAGGCAAAAGTGTAATGCTTCCCGCAAAAAATTCAGGAAAAACATATATTAAAAATGAGTCTGATAAAGAAATTATTGGAATTAAAATTATTCCTGTAATTAATGAAGAGCGGTGCGAAGTTGCAGATTCACTTAACGAAATAATTTCTTGTGAGCAGACGGAGATTTTTCAGTAACATTTATAAAATCTTTTTCATTCATTAAAATATGCTATTAACTAATGGGCCGGAGTCGTGGGGATTGCTTATATTAAGAGTTTTTTTAGGATTGATTTTCTTATATCATGGCGTCCCTAAGTTAATTGCATCCGGCAAAATGGCAAAAGGAATGGGGTGGTCCAGCGGTTCTGTATTTTTATTAGGGTTTGTTGAAGTCATTTCTAGTTTAGCTTTAATTCTTGGATTTTATGCAGAAATTGGCGCTTTACTCATCGGTTTGGTAATGCTTGGCGCTATTTATTATAAAGTTTTTAAATGGAAAATTCCATTCTCTGCAATGGACAAAATGGGTTGGGAGTTTGATTTAATATTGCTTGGCGTTGCTGTATCTATTCTGCTTCTTGGAGCAGGAGATATTTCTTTAATTTGATTTCCTGTCAAATTTGTTAAAAAATTTCCTATTTTTTATTCCCATTTTGATTTTCTGTTTGGGCTTTGGTCTTGATGTTTTATATTAAAAAAATAAAATTCAGAATAAAACAATTTGTTATTAGTTAGGTTTAAATATAAATTTTCCTTGGATATTCTATAAAAGAGATAATAAATTATCTCATTATTAGTTTAAAGATAAACAAATAAAGATGGTGAAAATTTATTCAAATTATAGAACTATTCGCGTCCCGACTTCAGTTATGAGAGAAAACATTTGTCTAAAGTCAAAACGCTCACAAGTCTGGATTGAAACTGTAGTCTATACTTTAATTGCATTTGTAATCCTCGGCGCGATTTTAGGTTTTGCGAAGCCAAAAATAGAACAGCTTCAAGATAAATCAATTATTGAACAATCAATAGGAATGCTTGAAGACATAGACGCCACAATTGAAGAAATTCAGGCAGTTTCAGGAAATAAAAGAGAAATTGAATTATCAATAAAAAGGGGCTCGCTAAATATTGATGCTCCAAATGAGCAAATAATTTTTGAAATAGAAAGCCAGTATACTTACAGCGAGCCTGGAATACAAATTCAAAAAGGAAGCATAGAAATTAATAATGAAAAAATTGGAAAAATAAATAAAATCAATGCAACAATAAATTATGCAGGAAAATATAATCTTACTTTAAACAATGAAGACAAATCAGAATTATTAGTTAAATCATCAGCGCCGTATAAATTATTTATTTCAAATGAAGGCAAAGAAAATGATTTAATAAAAATAAATTTTGAACTTTCATAACCTAAAGGTCATACCCTTACAGGGTACAAGAATCCCAAGGAGGGACAAGACCTCTAAAGAGGCAAGTAAAATAATAAATCAACCAACACAAAAAATGGAAAAACAAATTAAAAGCATCCTGAATTATCCTCAGCCGGACATAAATTTTTCTCCGCAAATTCCGGCGCTTAAAAAAATAAAAGACAAAACAAAAATAGATATAAGATATTGTTTAATTGCTCCATATGCTTACGCACACATTTACTGGGACCCAAAAGAATATGAACTTTTTTATGAAATAGAGGAGCCGGAATTAACAACAGAAGAAAAAAAATCAAAAGACCAGATAATAGAGGCTCTAAAAAGTTTAGTTGATTTTGATATGATTATAGATAAGGATTTAGACTCGCTGTTGGAATATATTCATCAGAGAGCAAGAATTTTAGCATTTGAATTAGAAATAGAACTTTCATATGAAAGCTACAATAAAATATATTATTATCTTTGCAGGGATTTTGTCGGCATGAATGAAACTGAACCGATGCTGAGGGATTTTTTTATTGAAGATATTGAATGCAATGGGATTGACACTCCAATTTATGTTGTTCATCGTTATTATCGGAATATTAAAACAAATATTGAATTTGAAAATTTGGCAAGAGCCGAGAGCTTCACAGAAAAACTTGCGCAAAGATGCGGAAAACATATTTCTTATTCACAGCCAATTCTTGACGGCAGTTTGAGCGACGGTTCAAGAGTAAATGCAACATACACTAAAGATATCACGAGCAGAGGACCGACATTCACAATT
>JAUYHR010000147.1 GCA_030689875.1 Nanobdellota archaeon | reverse complement strand
TTTCTTAGTTTTTTTAATTTAGTTTCATTTGCTAATCTTTTAAGAAAATTAACCAGTAAGTTAAATATATTATTTTTAATCTCGTCTTCTCTTGTGGTTTTTATTACAACCTCACAAAAATAGTAAGCAAGTGAAATTTTATTTAAATTTACTCTTACTTTTGAAAAAGTATTTATAGTTTCTACCTCTGTCATGATGTCAATTGCGTTTGTCTTTACCGCTGAAAATTTAATATGACTAAATATTTCCAAATGTCCTCTTTTTTTAGATTTTAATTTTCTTACTCCTTTGGCAAGTAAACTTAATTTACCGTAATTTTTACTAAAAACTACCAAAATTCTGTCCGCCTCTGAATAATTTTTACGAGAAAGAATAATTCCTTCCGAAGAGTAATTTCTTAATTTCACAATTTAATTCTTATTTCTTTGTCGGTATTAAGCAAGAATTCTTCTTCTAATTTTCCCGATTGTAAAACATAAAGGGGTGCATCGGTTCCCGATTGTTTTTGAATAAACATAGAAAGTTCAGTTAAATTTTTAAACGGAAGTGAATATTTAAAAGTCACCTTACTAACCCCTTCCGGTCTTAAGCTAAAATATCCGGAATAAACAGTTTTCCCCAATTCTTCATATGGATCATACTTTTTTTCCAATCCTTCAACTGCAATTAAAGAACTTCCTTTGGGAACATAAACTCTTACCCAATTAGGAAGAACTGAATTTAACCATCCATCATATTTTTCCGGGTTTTTATAAGTTATAGTAACTGTTTTTTCTATTGTTCCGTCTTTGCCAACAACAATTTCTTGATTAACTTCGGAAGTTACATAAAGATTTGATTTCCTGCCTCCTAAATTAGAATCATTAATGTGAAGATAATCACCGTCAAAATTTTTAATTCTTCCGGCTATTCCAAATCCTTCAACTGCAGCTTGAGCTTTATCATCAAGAAGATAAAAAAGAACATGTTTTTCCATTACTGATTTAAAAATCGAATCTAATAATTTTGGCATTTTCTCTTTAGGTTGGCCTAATGCATTTGCCAGAATCGAATTCATTAGAGGCCCAATTATTTTTTTTCTATTCTTATCCAATGAATATCCATCATTTTTTACAAAATAGAATTTTACTTTTTCCGACTTTACTTTTCTTTTTACCTTAGTTAAATGCAAAATGCTTGTTTGAACATTTGTATATGGTTCAAATGTTCCACTTGGTAAAGAAATTATATTTGAAATAGTACAGTTTTCATAAATTTTTTCTCTTAAAATTTCGTAGTTTTTGTCAAACAATA
>JAUYHR010000145.1 GCA_030689875.1 Nanobdellota archaeon | reverse complement strand
AATTCAATAAATGAAAATCTTTTAAAATCAAATGATTTTTATAAAAATCAGCCTAATCGAACAAATCTTTTAACAGGAGTAGCTAAGGCTTTGCCAGAAAATACTTATTTAACTATGTTTTCTTTAAGCCCTAAAACTAAAGAAGGGGATAGGCTCCAGGTTTCTTTATCTGGCTACGCTATTGATAGAGAAACTTTATTTGAATTTAAGAAAAACCTTGAGGCAGAGCCTAATTTTAAAGAAGTTTATTTTCCACCAGCCAGTTGGGTGACACCAACCGATTTTTCAGCAACTTTTGAAATCAAATTATGATTACCAAAAAAATCACTTTAGCTTTAATGGGTTTTAGTGCAGTTTCGCTGGTTTTTATTATTTTAGTAGTTTATCCGTTGATTAATGGGGTAAGGCAAGCATCTCAAGAATTAATATTGCAAAAAGCAGTTTTGGCTGAGTTTGAAGCTAAAACCAGAAATCTGCAGAATTTTAAAATGGTCCGCAATACCAATAAGGATAACTTAATTAAGCTTGAAGATTTATTTATTGACTCTGCCGAACCTATTGGTTTCATCGAATTCTTAGAAGACGAATCTTTCAATTCACAATTAGCCATTGAGATATTTCCTTTAGCGCCTGAAAAGAACAAAGAAGCTACTTGGCCTTCAATGAATTTTAATTTAAAGCTTTTAGGTCCTTCGTCAAACTTCTCGAAATTCTTTGAAAAATTAGAAGCCAGTCCTTTTTTAGTTGAAGTTTTAAGTTTTAATTTAAGAGGATTAAATGAGAATGATTTGAGATCACAAAAATTCGCCAAATTTTTTGTAGGAGATATCGAAGCCAATTTATTTGTTAAAGTTTATACTAGAAAGTAATGGAAAAGAATAATCTTCAAAGAATTAGTTGTTGTTTAGGCAAATATTGCTGTTTTTTAGCGGAGCACGCTTTTTTGGGCTTCTTAATTTTAATTTTAATCTCTTTAATTTTTAGCGGTTTCCTCTTTTATAAATATAGTTTTTTAACGAGTAAAGTAGAGCCTGAAATTACAGGAGTCGAAGCTTTATTTAAAGAAGAACTCTATCAAAA
>JAUYHR010000142.1 GCA_030689875.1 Nanobdellota archaeon | reverse complement strand
ACTTATTAACACCAATTTTTTTAGCCTCAATTTTTGTAAAAAATTTCTTTAATTTTTGACTAAATTCTTCAGTTTTTTCTTTCTTTTTTCCGTAATATAAACGATTAAAAATAACAGGACTTTTTAATTCTTTGATTTTTCCTAAAAACAGATCGCTTTCAACTCTTTCAGGAACCTGATCCCCGACATAAATATCAACCAAAACCAAATCATAATTGTTAATTGTTAATTGCTGATCACGAAGTGACAAGCTTTGCTTATCGTTAATTGTTTCTAATGCGTCTGCAATTTTAATTTCCAGATTTTTATTCTTGTCCAACTTAAAATATTTTTTCCCTAATCTGATCATCTCTGAATCAATTTCAACCCCGACAATTTTAACTCCGGGATATAATTTTGATAATAATCCCGCCAATGTTCCTGCTCCCAATCCGAGAATTAAAATGTTTTTCAATTTTTTAGTTTTTAAGTTTTTAAGTTTTTTTAATCCCTTACTCCATACCTCCTCCACTCTTTTTCCTGATTGACTGATTCCCCCAACCATTAAACTTTTTTGGTTAAATAAATCTTCCTGGACTTCAATTGTTCCATTAATTGAAGAATGAGATTTTTCAAGAACACAATGTCCTGTCAAAAATTTTAATAATAACTTATTCATATATATCATTATATAGCCTCTTTAAGACTTTTTTGGTAAAATTCATGTACTTTGATCGCGGGGAGGACAGGAAAATTTTTGCAGTTGAAACCCGAGCCTTGATAATGAGTTTGGGATTAACTTAGATTGCGAGCTGAAACAAGAAAATTTTTCTGCCGACCTCAGCGGTCATCGTCATAAAATGAAAAACATAACTTTTAAAACTTACTCCCTTGGCTGTCGGGCAAATCAGGCCGAAATGAATGATCTGGCAGATAAATTATCTCAAGAAGGTTTTATATCGAGAAAAAATGACCTGGATCTTTTGCTTTTAAACACTTGTGCCGTAACGGGACAAGCCGAAAAAGATACTCGAAAGGCAATCAATAAACTAAGACGGGAAAATCCTAAAGCCTATCTTGTAGTTTTGGGCTGCGGCATTGATGCCAAGGAAAAATTAAAAATAAATCTTCCCCAAGCCGATTTGCTTGTTTTAAACAAGGATAAGGAATCGGTAGTTCAATTAATTAAAGAAAAATTTGCAACAGAACAAAATTTTAAAAACCTCGGGCAAAATAAATATTTAAAATCCGGAAGGAGCCTTTTAAAAATTCAAGATGGCTGTAATAAATTCTGCGCCTATTGTATAGTTCCATTACTTCGCGGAAAGCCAAAAAGCA
>JAUYHR010000140.1 GCA_030689875.1 Nanobdellota archaeon | reverse complement strand
TATTTAATAATCTTTTTATAAAATATTCTCCCTCTATTTTATTGTTTCTTGAATCATAATTATAACCTATAACATTAACTGAAGCTAACACATTCCAATTATCATCAACCAAGAAAATTGGCTCTAAAGGAAAAATCCTATCTCCTTGTTTAGAAAAACTTCTCGTCTCATAAATTACTAAATTCTCTAAATCGTCTTTGTCTAATTTTAAAACCCAATTAAATTCTTTTTTTGATCCCATTTTACAAATCAATAACTCCGTCCTTAGTTAATGCAGCAAATCTTATTCCGACAGGCAGATTAAGCAGAGCAGAAATTAAAGCCATGTGCTCTTTTCCGTCGCCAGATGCAATGCTTAACGCAACTTCTGTTCCTGCAATTTTTCCCTTAAGAGCTTTAGAAAAATCATCTCTCAAATCTTTAATGCTTTTGTTCAAACTTATTTTAATAAACTCAAATTTTTTTTCATGCTGAAATTGTTTTGCAAAATCATCTCCCAAAAGAATTACTTTATCCCAATCTCCAAATTTTATCAAGCCTGAAACTTGCGCCCAAGTTCCTTCTCCTTTTGATAATAAAGCTAATAGTTCCATTTTATTTCAATCTTTTTCCTCCAAGTCCAGATAAATGTGAAGAAAGAAAATTTTCACTTATAGAAAGATAGTCTCGTTGTAAAGGTAAAGAATAACTCTCTTCTATCTTTCTAAGAATTTTAGATGATTCTTTTTTATTTATTTCGTTTATTTGATATTTATTATCGGCACAAAACAATTTTCCATTATTTAATTTAATTCTTATTTCTTCTAATTTTCTTGCATTGCTAGATAACGCCTCTAATCCTTTTTTTGTTTGTTTTACAAGATTAATGTTAAGCATATCAAACCAAAAACAATCTTTTACTCTTTCAACTAAATAATATTTTTCCATACAAAGAAAAAATTTATTGAATATTTAAGGATTATTACATTTCAAAATATAGGAAGTTTTATAAATCTCTTTCTTCTAAAAATTTTGTCGTTTGAACCATATCGTTGACGCATATATTCTATGGTGTTGGCGCATAAAATGGGAGATATTAATCATGGCAGAACTCAAAGAACAATTAAAACAAGCTCTAACGGAATTAAGAACAGAAAAGCAAAGAAAATTTGACCAGACTGTTGATTTAATTGTAAATCTGCAAAAGTTTGATGTGAAGAAAAATCCAGTAAATACTTTTGTTTCTGTCCCGTATAAAATTAAAGACAAAAAAATTGCAGGATTCTTAGAAGTGAAAAATAAAAATTTTGACACAATTACTCCGGACCAATTCAAAAAATACACTGATAAAAAAGAATTAAAAAAAATTGCAAAAAATTATGACTTTTTTATTGCTCAGCCAAGCGTCATGCCAAAAGTTGCGACCACTTTTGGGAGAGCTTTGGGACCGCTGGGAAAAATGCCTTCACCGCAATTAGGAATTATTTTAAATACCGACGATAAAACAATAAACGAGCTAAAAGAAAAAATAAATTCAAGCATAAAAATCAGGACAAAAGACGCGAGCATTAAAGTTCCGATTGGAAAACAGAGTATGGAAGATGAAAAAATTATTGAGAATGTTTTGGCCGTTTACAATTCTCTTTTAAAAAATCTGTCAAAAGGAAAAGAAAATATAAAAAATATTGAAATTAAATTCACAATGACTAAACCAAAAAAAATTATTTTAAAATGAAAACTAAAAATGGGTTTCTTTTTTACCAAAAAAGAAACTACAATGGTAGAAAAAAATGACAGAAGAAAAAAAACCCAAAAAAATTTCAGAGGTTAAATTAAAAGCAGTAAAAGAATTTGAAAATTTAGTTAAAAATAAAAGAACAATTTTAGTTTCATCTATAAAAAATATTCCAGCTTCTCAAGTTCAGGAAATCTCAAAAAAATTAAGAGGAAAAGCGGTTGTTAAAGTTCCAAAGAAAAATTTGATTTTTATGGGGCTGGATTTTTCAAAAGACAAGGAAATTGAAAAATTAAAAGATAACATCAAGGAAAATTTTGCAATTTTATTTTCTGACCTGGATAGTTTTGAACTTGCCGGTGAATTAATTACAAATCAAAGCCCTGCAAAAGCAAAAACCGGACAGATTGCAGATAAAGATCTTGAAATTCCCGAGGGGCCGACCGAATTAATGCCCGGTCCGGCAGTAAGCGAATTAAGCGCTTTGGGAATTAAAATTCAGATTGAAAAAGGGAAAATCACGATAAAAGAGCCGAAAATTATTGTTAAAAAAGGCGAAAAAATTTCTCAGGGCGCGGCAGAAATATTAAGTAAATTAGATATCAAGCCGTTTAAAGTGGGATTTATTCCAATATGTTCTTTTGATACCAAAGAAAAAATATTTTATTCAGAAATAAAAATAGATAAAGAAGGAACAATAGAACAGCTTAAAACAGATTATTCAAAAGCTCTGTCATTCGCTGTGGAAATTGGATATTCAACAAAAGATACAATTAAATTCTTAATTAGCAGAGCAGGAATGCATGAAAAAGCTCTGGAAAAATTATCGCCAAATACCAATACTCCTGAAGAAAATAAATCTGAGGGAGAGGAAAAATAAATGGAATATGTATACGGTGCATTGCTTTTGCACAAGCTCGGAAAAGAAGTCAGCGAAGAGAATGTGAAAAAAGTTGTTGCGGCTGCCGGCGAAAAGGTTGACGATTCAAAAGTCAAATCACTTATCGCCAGTTTGAAAGACGTGGATATAGCAAAAGAACTTGAAAGCGCTAGTTTGGTTGCCTCTGCTCCTGCGGGAGAAACGCATAAAGCAGAAAAGAAAGAAGAAAAGAAAGAAGAAAAACACGAAGCTGCAGCAGAAGGATTGTCAGCATTATTTGGATAATTTAAATTTTATTACAAATAGCTGACAATCTTTTTCACAGAAGTAGTTTGACTTTTAATAATTCTAAAATGAATATTATAAGAAAGAAATTAATTTAAATGATAAATTGAATAAAAAAATATGGCTGAAGAAAAAAAAGATTATTATATTGTAGCAGACTCTGTTGAACAATTTAAAAAAATTGAAGAAGCATATAATAAATTTAAAGAATGTTATTTTCTGAAGGTTGAAAATGCAAAACTTTTAGTATTAGAAAATCCCTTTTTTAAAAATAAATTTGTAATCCATCCCTATGGGAAATTTGGAAAAATAACAGAACTTGAATCAAAAGAATCTAATCTTGAAGCAAGAACAATAAAAAGTGGTTTAGGCGCATGGGTTGTTTCTGTAGAAAATTACGCATATCTTGTCCAAGAAAGTAATCCTGATTTCAAAAAAGAATAATTCCAAAAACCTTATAACTCCTTTTAATTTTTTAATATTCTATGGCTTGGAATCTTTATGAAAAAGGAAAATTTTTAGAACCATTAAAATTTTCAAATGGAAAAACACAGGAAGATGTTGTTAAAGAAGTTTTGAATTCTATAAAAAGCGGGGAAAAAATAATTTTTATCCACGGAGTTTGTGGAACGGGAAAATCAGCGATTGCTCTTAATCTTGCAAAAGAGCTTGGAAAATCTTCAATTGTTGTTCCGATAAAAAATCTCCAAATGCAGTACAAAAAAGATTATGAAAGCGAAAAATATCTGCTGAAAGATAATGGCGAGAAATTAAAAATCAGCGTAATAACCGGACGGCAAAATCACAAATGCAAATTTTTAGAAGAAAATAAAGATGCAATTCCAAAAATAAAAAAAGAAGTGAATGCAAAACTGCACGATATATTTTTTGGAAAAAAAGATGAATTTGAAAAGAATTTTGGAGATGATGAATCTGCGGATAACAAATATTTGCCGTGCAAAATTGAAATAAAAGAAAGAAACATTCATAAAATAAAAAAATATTTAGCGCAAAATACCGATATAAATGCAAGAAATTTTTCCCAGCTTAAGGATGTTAAAAGAGTATCTGTTGCAGGCGCGTGCCCGTATTGGAGCCCCGTCCTTCCGATAAGATACGAACTTGGCGGAAAAAGTTTTGCAAATTCTAAAAAAAGAAGATATCTCGGACTTAAAGATACAGAATTTATTTTTTATCAAAGAGAGCAAGGATGCAAATTTTATGAGCAGTTTAATTATTATATTGATTCAGACGCAATTATATTTAATTCAGAAAAATACAAGATTGAATCAGCGCTAAACAGAAAACCGATGACTGAAGTTGAAATAATTGACGAATGCGACGAATTTCTTGACAAGTTTTCAAATAATAAAACAATAAATCTTGACAGAATGCAAAACTCATTAAACCAAATATTTGAAATAGAAGGTGAAGATGAAATAATTCTTAAAGAATTAAGAGAAATAATAAAAAAATTAAAAAATGATAAAAGCACAGAAAATGCAATTAAATCGGAACAGATCCTTTCTCTAAAACAAACTGCAATATATGATTTATTTAGGGTTTTATTAAAAAATCCGGATTTTATTTATAATGTAGATGATGAAAATTATTTATTTGAAGTTTATGAAAGCGCGAAAATGTTTGAGGAATTTTTAGACGAGAGTTATATTACATTCACGAAAAAAGATGAAGCAATAATAGCGCATATTGTAACAATTAATTTAGCCAAGAAATTTAAGGAAATGGCTGACAAAAATAAAATAATTATTCTTATGTCCGGGACTTTGCATTCTGGAGAAGTTTTAAAAGATATTTTTGGAATTGAACAATTTAAAATAATTGAAGCAGAAACTCAACAGCAAGGACAAATCACTATAAAAAAAACTGGTTTGGAAATGGATTGCAAATATTCTAATTTTTCGTCTGGGAAAAATAATCAAAAAGATTATTTTCTTGCTTTAGACAAATGCATTGAGATTGCAAAAAAACCCGTTTTAGTCCATGTAAACAGCTTTGCAGATTTGCCTGGTGAAATTGAAAAAGAAAATTTAAATCTTAAAAATTTAATCAGCAAAGAAAAATTAAAAGAAACTCAAGATGAAGATAATGCCGGAAAATTAATTGAGCAATTCAAGATGGGCAAAACATCTATTTTATTTTCAACCCGCGCATCAAGAGGCATTGATTTCCCTGGCGAACAGTGCAACAGCATCATTTTTACAAAATATCCGAATCCAAATGTAAAAGATGTTTTTTGGAAAATATTAAATAAAACTAAACCTCACCAATACTGGAAATTCTACAAGGACAAAGCTCGACGGGATTTATTGCAAAAAATTTACAGAGGATTAAGGTTTAAAGATGACCATATTTATTTGTTAAGTCCTGACAGCAGAGTGCTAGGTGCTTTTGAGAAAGAAAATTTAATAAAATCCAAAAACCTGGACAGAACAGAACTATCAGCCCAATATCAAAAAATTTATAAATAGGGTTTTATCAAGATTAAGATGATAAAGAAATTTTTGCTCATCTTTTTTTTATTTTTATTTGCTATGCAATTTGTTTTAGCTCAGGATACAGAGATTAAAATTAAAACTCCAGAATTTACTGAAGTTCACTTGACTGTTTTAGACCCCGACGCAGATTACAGCGCTTACGCAATTTACAAACAAACTTCTGACGCGTACGGAGACGCAACATTCACTTTTTCAGGAGATGCTCTTGTTTTTGATTTAATGGTTGTTTTAAAGAAATCAGACAAGACAATTTCATCTGAAAAATACAGGGAAAATTATGTTGCAGGAGAGCCGGTTTATTTAGAGATTATTCCAAGCGGATATGAGATTAGGGAAACTCCAACAGTTACTGGGGCAGTTATAGAAACTAATTTAACTAATTCTACTGATTTAAATATTACAGAACAGACTAATGAGAGTTTAATAAATGAATCAAATAATGATACGGAGGAAAAATCAGGATTTCTCGGCTCTTTTTTAAATTTTGAAAAAAAAGCTGAATCAGAAAAAACAGAAAAAAAGTCCTTTTCTTTTAAATGGTTATATTATATTGTGGGGGTTGCTTTATTATTAGCAGTTGTTTTCTTTATTTTTAAATATGCTTCAAAGAGAGGACCCATCAAAGTTACAAAATTGAGCGAAATTAACAAGTCAAAATTTTCTGTTTCTGAAGCGAATGATATGGAAGAGCTTATCTCAGACGCAGAGAAAAGAATAAAATCAGCGCAAAGGGATTTGGAAAATCTTAAGAAGCTTTCTAGAAGATGAATGTGATTTGAAATTTAATATTTAATTTATTTTAAGTTTTGATTCCTGAATATTAAATTTGCTTTCATTTGGTATTCCTGTATGGTTTATCCATAACTTTCCTATTTAGAAAATGATTACAAATTTTTCCTGAATTTGCTTGCTTCGTTTGGATTTATTAATAATATAATTCAGACAGAAATTATTTTCATTAACTTAATCATTATATTATTTAAATTCATAGTCCCGCTGTTACAGATAGCAAACTTTCCTAATTCCTGCGAGCTTGTGAGCCGAGAGTTTTGCTTTTGGCTATTTTTGGTTTCATTTCAAAAGTAAAGCTCGAGCAG
>JAUYHR010000139.1 GCA_030689875.1 Nanobdellota archaeon | reverse complement strand
TCCTCTTTCAAAATTAACTTGGAAAATAGTAAAAAATATAAGAGAAGAATATAAAAAAGAAAATATTACATATGAGAAATTGGCACAAAAATATAATACTGATTGCGGAACAATTGGAAGAATAATACATAATCAAGCGTGGAAAGATGAAAACTATGTTTGCGAAAATGAATCTTTTATAAAAAATGGCGAAAATCATCATAATTCTTTTTTAAATAAAGAAATTGTCAATGAAATAAGAAGTGAATATGGTTCGGGAAAATATTCACAAACAGATCTTGCGAAAAAATATAATTTAAATACCAAACATATAAATAAAATTTTACTTAATCAAACTTGGAAAGATGAAGAATATAAGGTAGAAATTTTTGATTTTAAAAAAGGAGAAAATAGTTGTAAAGCAAAACTAAATTGGCAGATAGTAAATGAAATAAGAAGAATATATAATGAAGAAGATGTTTCTTGTGAAAAATTAGCAAAAGAATATGATATTCACTCCACTACAGTTTTTAATATTGTAAACAATCAACGATGGAAAGATTCAAATTATAAAAATACAAAAAAATTTAATTTCGGAAAAGCAAAATTAAACTGGGAACAAGTCAGAGAAATACGACATAAATATCATAATGAAAATATACCAATAAAAGAACTTGCCGAATATTATAGTGTTTCTTATAGCACAATAAACGGTATCATCAATAATAAAACTTGGATAGAAGATACTAACTAAAAATGGCTGAATTACCACAAAAACTAACAGATCCACCTTTGAAGTTTGGCGATACAGGCGATGCTGTTAAAAAACTACAAGATTTTTTACAGAGTCTTCCAGAGGTTCAAAAGGCTCAAAACTTCCTAAAAGACTTTGGTAAAGGATTTTCTTTTAAAGACCCAAATATTTATGGAAATTTTGAAAAAGAAACACGGCTATATACTGATTCATTTCAAAAGAGAAATAAAGAAAGAATCAAAAAAGTCGGTAATCTTTCTGATGCTGATTTTGATAAAATACTCGGAACTCT
>JAUYHR010000138.1 GCA_030689875.1 Nanobdellota archaeon | reverse complement strand
TTGGTTGCAGGATAATTTTAAATATATCTTTTATCTGTTTTTTATATGAAAAATAAAAGGGGTCAAATTACAATTTTCATTATTGTTGCAATTTTAATTATTGGAGCAGTTGCTTTATTTTTTACATTCAGAGGAAATATTCAAAAAGAAGTTTATACACCAGAAGTTGCGCCAATTAAAAATTTTGTTGGTGAATGTATTGAAGATACAGCAGAAGAAGTTATTTATAATGTTGGTCAGGGTGGAGGACATTATTTTCCTCCCGAAAAATCAACCGAAACAGGAATAGCTTATTATTTAATTGGAAACCGAAGTTATATGCCTTCTAAAGAAAATATTGAAAAAGAAATTTCTTTTTTTATTTCTGAGAAATTGTTTTTTTGTACAAGGAATTTTGTTGATTTTTCTGAATATGAAATCAGTCAAGGGGAAATTAGAACTAAAACTAAAATTTTAGAAAATGAAGTTCTTTTAAATGTAGATTATCCTCTAATGATTAAGAAAGGAGAATCCGTTTTAAGAATCAAAAATTTTGAAATTGAAATTCCAGTTAGAGCTGGTTTGATTTATGATTCTGTTTTTGGATTTATTTCTCAAGGAGCTGAACAAGGAATTTGTTTAACTTGCTTATCTAATATTTCAGAAACGAATGATTTGTATGATGATATGTTTGATTATGATAATGAAACCACCATATTTATTTTTAAGGATGAAAATTCGCAATTAAATGAAAAACCATTTGAATGGGTTTTTGCTAATAAATATTAAGATGAAAAATAAAAATGTTTTAATTATCTGGGTTGTTTTGTTTGTGGTTTTACAAGTTTGGTTTGTTAATTCACAAATTGAAGTTCCAAATATAGATGGAGAATACATAAGTATTTCTCTTTCTCAGGATGGGGATTCTAGAATAATTACTTTTAACCAAAAAGGATCTTTTGCGGAAGTTGAAGGCAATCGGTTTGAAAATATTCAGCCAACAGAAGGATCTTTGAATCCAAGTTTTATTAAAATCGATAATGAAGGAAACATTCTTGAATTGGACTTAACGACAAATGAAAATGGTGGAAGTTATTTAATTAATGGTGTTCCGATAGAAGTGCCGGCTAACTCAAGGATAGTTTATAGAGATAATAATATATATCTTCCAAAAAAATCAAAA
>JAUYHR010000134.1 GCA_030689875.1 Nanobdellota archaeon | reverse complement strand
CTCTTAGTGCCATTTTAATTTACTAAATTTAAGTTTGAAAGATAATCTCTAAAATTTCCTTCCCATGATTTAAACTCTTGAGATACTTTGTCTCTTTCTTCTGAAGGAGATTCTTTGATTCTTTGAGAATACCAATCTGTTCTTTTTTGGTGGTAAACAGATAATCTTCTTTGATTGGATAAATCTTCTAAATTCATTCTTTTACCTCCACGCTTGTTGTAACCGCCTGTCCAGGAAGTCCTTTTTCAAAAATAGCCCTAACAATTCCATTATTCCCATGAGGTGATGAAATTTTTCCCCGAATTTCTTTTCCAGCTGGAGACTTCCAAACAACCATTTTACCAACGAATTTTTCAGCTTCACTTCTATTTTTAGTTCCAGCTATTTCTATTAAAAAATGCTTTTCGTGAATAACATGCCTTCCTCTCCGAAATTGTACAACCTTTCCGTTAACCATAGTAATAACTACAAAAAAAATTACTTTAAAAAGCTTGCTATATAAATCTAAAATGTGCTCCCACCAGACATATGTCGATAGCTAAAATAATAACTTAAAATCATTATAAACATCATCAGGAACTTTATTCTTTAAGCTTGTATGTGGTCTGAAATGATTGTATCTCATTCTCCAAAATTCAGAATCTCCATTACAGAATTTAAATTCTTTTTTAAATGTTTGAAATAATCTTTCAACTTTTCCTTGAGTTGTTGGACTATGGATTGCTCCACGAATATGCTCAATTTCCCTTTTTCTTAACTTCCTATCAAATTTTGAGTGCTTACTTTTTAATCCATAAGCAGAACCATTATCACTCAAAATTTGTTTTGGCTTTCCATAAATTTTAATCAAATCATCAATAAGTTTAATCACAATTTCTGTTGTAACTCTATTAACTGGAACAAAAGCCAAACTCTTTCTTGAGCAATCATCAATTACTGAAATAACATATTTACCGTCGATTTTCTGATCACTATGATCAATTTGCCAAAGTGAATTTGGATGTTTTCTTTGCCAGCGAATATATTTTATCCGTTTCTTTTTTCTTTTAGTTGGCTCTGTTAATTTGTGTTTATTTAAAATTTTGTTGATTGATTTATGTGATAAATTAGGAAAATAAATTTCTAATTTATTTTCTCCATATCCAGTTTTATTTCTTAATTCAATAATTTTCTTTTCAATTTCAGAATTTATTTTATAATGAATTGTTTTTGGTCTTTTGGATTTATCTTTCAAATCCCATTCAGTTTTTCTTAGCCTTTCGTCCCATCTTTGTAAAGTTCGGTTATGAACTTCATATCCATTTTTAGTTAGAATTATTTTTCTGCATTGATTATACGAATGACCTTTAATTCTCAACTTGAAAAATTCCTTTCTAATTTCTTCTTTTTTCATCAAATTCGCAGGATTTCACCTGCGAACTAATTTTCGGTCTTACGACATATGTCTCTTCTGAATACACTAAGAAAAAATATTCTATTCCACAACCCAAGTAGAAATATAATTTTGAAAAAAAATATGTCTTTG
>JAUYHR010000129.1 GCA_030689875.1 Nanobdellota archaeon | reverse complement strand
ATCTTATGTAAAAGAAAAGAAGCAACAATCTTTACTATGTAAAATAAGAAATCATGATGTTGAAGTCCTATATTATGATGGCAATGAATTGATGATGTTGGAAAAAGTTATTAGGATTAAATGGAAAAATTTATTCTTATCTGTGCTTCCTTTACCTCATGCCAGAAATTTTTATTCAATGATTGGAAGAATTGACAAGGTAAGTGCAATTGATACGTATTTGAAAAGAACTAAAAAAACTTAACACCATTTTTTTCTTCCAATAATTTAACAATAGCTGAAAAATCTTCATTTGAATAACCTTTTTCCATAGCTTCTTCAAATATTTTTATTGTTTGCTGGCTTAAAGGTAATTCTAATTTTAATTCTTTTATTTCTTCTTCTGCTAATTTCAAATCTTTAGTCATTAAGTTCAATAAAAAATGAGGTTCAAAATCTCTTTTTATAATATAAGGAATTTTAAAACTTCCAACTCCATTTTTAGCTGCTGAATTTTCCATTACATCTATTACCGAATTAAATGGAACTCCTTGCTTTAAAGCTAAAGCAATTCCTTCCAAATAACCTTGCAAGATATTTGACTGCGTTAAATTTAAAGCATGTTTAATCTTCTGACCATTTCCAGTTTCTCCACAGTAAACTGCCTTTTTTCCCATTGCTTCAAATTCTTAATGCAGTTCGTCAAAAACATATTTATTTCCTCCAACCATGAATAATAAGTTTCCGGATTCTGCCCCTAATTTAGATCCTGTAATTGGTGCATCTAAAAATTCAACGTCTTTTATTTTACATTGTTCTTTAAGCCGTAATGTTAAGTCTAGTGATGTTGTTCCCGTATCAACAAAAATATTTCCTGGTTGCAAATTTATTCTTTCAAAACAATTCTTTACTGCTTCATCGTTTGAAACACATATGAAATAAACATCAGAATTTAATTCTTCTAAGGTTTTATAAGTAGCACCTTCAATTTTTTTTGGAGTTCTATTGTAAAATTCTACTTCAAATCCTGCTTTAACTAAATTATTAATCATTCCAGACCCCATTGTCCCAGAACCGATGAAAGCAATTTTATGTTTCATAATTTAAAAAAAGTATAAATTTATTTAAGTTTTACTAAAAACTTAAGAA
>JAUYHR010000036.1 GCA_030689875.1 Nanobdellota archaeon | reverse complement strand
TACTTTTTTCATTTTCTAAATGGTTCAAAAATTCAATGAGTGAAATTTTTTCTTTTTCGGAGGAAAGAAAATTTATAACCGCAACATCATTTTCCTTAAAAAGTGAATGAATGGCCGCTTTGATTTCTTTTTTTAAATCGTTGGAAGCAGTTGGATCAGTAAGGAATTGAGCATATTCATAAAAGTCATTCACCTTAGAAAATGAGCTTTTTTGATAGGCTTGCAATGATTCTACGGAAAAGGCAGCTTTCATGCTTTTCTTTGAAAAACCGGCATCTTGTGCAAATCCAAAAATGGAAAAAAACAACAATACGATAAGTAAATAAACTGTTTTCATACCTATTCTTGTTTGATTCGAATGAATTGAATTTGATCTTCCGAATTATTTTTAATTTCTAAAATCCGCATTTTTTTGATGGTTGATGTTGGAATTACTAATTTTTCTGAAAACTCTTTTTTGTTATAATATTCGGCTCCTAAATTGTTTGGCAACATCACGAGAACTTCTAAATCATTGGCTAAAATTTTCTGCAATTGCTCTTTTCTAGTCTGCCAATCTTTGATGTCTGATTGCATAAACGCTTTGAGCATCAAGGCATAATCGTCGGGTTGCATTAAAAGAATTTGCGTTTCCGAGTCTGATTTGGCTACTTCGACTTCCTTTTTTTTGTAAAACGGACTTTCTACACTGATTTTGGTTTCCAGCGAAACGGATTCGATGGTCGCTTTTCCGTCTTCCACTTTTAAGGGAACTTTTTTATTATCTTCAATTTGATAGACTTTTACATCCTCATCTGCAATTTTTTCTTGCGTAAATTCATCTTGAATTTCAATGGTTTGTGAATTCGGTACAGTTTTTTTCATCCAAAAGAAAATAAAAAGAAAAATCATTAACCCTACTCCTATCATCCAAAAATAATTGCTTTTCTTTTTAGTATTTTGAACAATATAATTTTCTTTTTTATGTGTAAAAATAAATTCATCCCAACCTGAAAATCCACAAAACTGACACAAAATATCCAACATGTCTTTTCGTGGCAGTTTTTCATTGGTTTCGGGTTTCAAATGGGTATAAATCCATTTTTCACTAATGCGTTGTTTTTGTTTATCTTCAATTAAA
>JAUYHR010000108.1 GCA_030689875.1 Nanobdellota archaeon | reverse complement strand
GTGATTTTTTTTAATTATAACTTTCATTTTTTTCTGAAAGTTTAAAATAATAGATAAGATGAGAAAATTAGTCATAGCAGCAGGAACGGGTTTTTTAGGAAACGTTTTGATAAATCATTTTAAAAATAAATTTGAAGAAATCATAATCCTAACACGTGATAAATATAAAATTTCAGATACAGTTAAATATGTAAATTGGGATGCCAAAACATTATCCGGTTGGGAAAAAGAGTTAGAAGACACTGATATTTTAATCAATCTTACAGGAAAATCTGTCGATTGTCGATATACTAACTCTAATAAAAAAGAAATTTTAAATTCTAGAATAGATAGTACAAAAATTCTAAATCAAGCGGTTTTACAATGTAAAAATCCGCCATTACATTGGTTAAATTCATCAACTTCTACTATTTACAGACATTCAATCGACAAAGAAATGGATGAATTTTCAGGAGAAATTGGAAATGATTTTTCGATGAATGTAGCGAAATCTTGGGAAAAGTCATTTTTTGAAACAAAAACACCAAAAACGCTAAAAACGGCACTTAGAACATCAATTGTTTTAGGAAAAAAAGGCGGGGCATTTCTTCCTTTAAAAAATTTAACCAAGTCTGGATTTGGCGGGAAACAAGGTAATGGAAATCAATTCGTAAGTTGGATTCATGAAAAAGATTTTGCCAGAGCAATTTCATTTATTATTGATAAAAAACTTACTGGAAACATAAATATCGTTTCACCAAAACCAATCAAGAATAAAGAATTTATGAAAATACTCAGAAAAAGTTTAAATGTTGCAATCGGTATTCCGGTTGGCGAGAGACTTTTAAAAATAGGAGCCAAATTGATTGGGACTGAATCTGAATTGGTTTTGAAAAGCAGAAATGTTATTCCGAAAAGATTACACGAACACGGTTTTAATTTTGAATATGATAATTTAAAAAAAGCCTTTGACAATTTAATTGAATAACCATGAACCTCAAAATCCTCTCCTACTTTATCTACTTAGCAATAACCGCCATCATTATTTTTGTTGTAGGACAAATTTTGTACAAAAACGGAAATGTGTTTGTCTCACAATTGGTTCCAAATCACGAAGAGTTATGCAAAAAAGTCAATAAAAATTTATTGCTTGGTTATTATTTACTGAATCTTGGTTATTGTGCAATTACGATTTTGAGTTGGGAGAAAATTGAAAGTATAAATCAACTAATAGGAATTATCGCTTATAAAACATCAATTATCCTTTTTATCATTGGAATTCTGCATTACTTCAACATTTTTATGATTACCAATTACATTAAAAAATTAATCAATTAATCTTTATATTATGGAAACTACAAAAACAATTCTCGCCTACGCAATTTATCTTCCGGTTGCAATCGCATTAACCATTTATGTTTCAAAAACGTTGTTTAAAAACAGCTTGGTCTATATGACCGATATTTTTAAAGGTCGCGAAGAA
>JAUYHR010000006.1 GCA_030689875.1 Nanobdellota archaeon | reverse complement strand
CGTTGAATCAAAAATAATAAGAAGTTTTATTTTTGGATTCTTGGCCGGAGGATTTGGATTAGCTTTAAACGCCATTTTTATAGACGTTTTTGAAGCATCGAAAATTGCTTTTAGTTTTTGGCTCCTGACAGGAGTTACCCTAGGGACTCTCCATTTTTATCAAAATAAGCCGATAAATATTTATGAGGAATTTAAAAAAATGGCAATTTCTTCATATGCGATTGTTATTTATTTGTTTATTTTTACGTTTGTTGTCTATTTGGGAATTATGAATTATTTTTTCGTTGGTGACGATTTTACCTGGTTTCGCTGGATTGCGGATGGTAAGGGGTCAATCTTAAATTACTTCATAAATTCCGACGGATTTTTCTATAGACCCGGAGCAAAAATTTATTATCTTCTAATGTATAAGGCTTTTTGGCTTAACCAGACTATGTATCATTTTGTTTCAATTTTTCTTCATTTTGTCGTTGCCGTCCTTTTGTTTTTCCTTTCAAAGAAAATCCTAAAAAATCTTTTTCTTTCAGCCGGCGCTTCTTTTTTATTTATAATTCTAACAGGTTATTCCGAAGCTGTCTTTTGGATTTCCTCAACCGGTTTTCTTTTTACATCTGTCTTTTCTCTATTGAGTTTGCTTTTCTTTATTTTATGGGATGAACAAAAGAAAAAAGTTTTCTTTAATCTTTCTTTAGCCTCTTTGATATTAGGTTTGTTATTCCATGAGCTCGGTATTGTTACCCCGCTTTTTTTAATTCTTTATTTATGGGTAATTAAAGATCGCCCCTTTAAACAATTGCTCAACAAAAGTTATATTTTGCTTTTCTCTCCTTTATTGCCTTATTTTATTCTTCGTTTAATTTCCCAAAGTCATTGGTTTAACGGCGATTATAGCTATAACTTATTAAAACTTCCGTTTAATTTCGCAGGCAATGCGGTTGGCTATCTGATGCTTGATTCTTTTGGGTTGGTATCATTATCTCTTTATCAGGGATTAAGAAACTTCTCAAGAGAAAATCTTATACTTGGAACTTTTATGTCCTTTTTAGTTATTTTCTCGGCCTTCCTTATCTATAAAAAAATTATTATCAGAATGGAAAGGGA
>JAUYHR010000031.1 GCA_030689875.1 Nanobdellota archaeon | reverse complement strand
TTTTTTTATTTCTAAATTTTTTTGTTGAAGTGCTTCATCAATTTTTTTTGCTAAATCCTTTGGATTATCAAATTCAAATAAAAAACCATTTTCTTTATCTTTAATTAAATCTCTTATTGCCAGACTATTGCTTCCAATTACAATTTTTTCTCTCGCCATTGCTTCAATTAAAGATTGAGGCATTCCCTCACTTTTACTTGGTAAAATAAATATTTTGCAAGAATCTATTTTAGCTATCTTTTCTTTTAAATTATAAATTGGCGGAGAAAATTTTATTCTATTATTTAGTCCAAGTTCTTGAATTAAATTTTTTAGTTTTATAAAATAATTTCTTTCGGCAGGACCAACTATTTCTAATTTAATTTTTTTGTCTTTTAGATAAGCCATGGATTTTATTGCCGTTTCTAAATTTTTAACTTTAGATATTCTTCCAAGAAAAAGAATTTTATTTTCTTCTTTTGCTCGTTTTTTCAAGCTAAAAAATTCTTCTGGAATTCCATTAGGAATATAAATAATTTTTTCTTCTTTTGCTCCTAATTTTAGCAAATAAGGCATCTCCCATTTAGTTATTGCTAAAATTTTGTCAAATTTATTAATTGTTTGTCGTCCAATAAAAAAATCATAAAAACTAACAATTAAGTTTTGTAAAAAAGTTCTTGTTAATCTTCTTTCAAAAGGCGCATGAGTTACAAGAAAAACCTTGCATTTTTTTCCTCTCCCCCTTAATTTTTCTGCAATCTTAAGGCATTTTGTTGTATGTAAATGCCGATAGTTGTGAGCGATTATTATATCTGGAGAATAGTTCAAAGCTTCTTTTTCAAAATTCCAAGACATAAAACTTTCTCCGCCTAATTTTTTAAATGGAAATCTTAAAATTTTAATTCCATTAATCTCTTCTCTTTCTTTTGCAATTTCGTTGGTTCCTTTAACAGCATTTGAAGAAAAAATTTTTATTTCAAAACCAAGGTTGTTTAATCTTTTGGATTCTTCCAACACCCTTGTCCAAACTCCGCAAATGCCTGCTGAATACGGGCATACTTCGAGTATTTTCATAGAAGAAAGATATTTAAAAGACTTATAAATATTTAGAAACTAAAATATAAAATTCAACACAAATAAATTTATAAATCAATATCAACAGCTAATATTATGAGAAAAAGTTTGGTGGTTGTTTCTATTTCTTTAATATTAATTGTTTTAATAATGTCAATAGGATTTGTTTCTGCTGGATGGTTTGGAGATTTTTGGAAAAAATAACTGGAAAAACAACAGAGAATGCAACAAACCAAACTTGTACAAATGAATGTTCAGCGAATGGAAATAAACAATGTTCCGGCACTGGCTATCAAACTTGCGGGGAGTATGATTCTGATTCTTGTTTGGAATGGAGTCCTGTAACTTCTTGTTTATCATCTGAAACTTGTGTTCAGGGCGCTTGTGTTTCAAACACTTATACTTGCACAGACAGCGACGGAGGAAAGACATACTCAACTAAAGGAAATGTTGTTGCTAGTTCACCAACTTCTTCTATAGATGTTACAGATTTATGCTCTGATTCAACAAGAGTAGTAGAATATTTTTGCAATCCAGATAAAACACAGAGCGGAGAAACTTATACCTGTTCAAATGGATGTTCTAACGGCGCTTGTATTTCAAGCGCAACTAATCAAACAAATGCAACTAATACTTGTTCTGATAGTGATGGAGGAAAAAATTACAATACCAGAGGAACTATAAATGTAAACGGACGCACAGAGTCTGATTCTTGCAGGGATGGTGGAACTTTATATGAATGGTTTTGTGGAGTAGAAGGAGATCCTGCAGGATTATTGAGAAGTGAGACAAGCGTGAATTGTCCAAATGGATGTTCTAACG
>JAUYHR010000088.1 GCA_030689875.1 Nanobdellota archaeon | reverse complement strand
TAGTGGAGAACATAAATGCAAGAGTAAATTGTTTAATGTTTGCATTAAATAAAAATAAAAGAATTATCTCTGCAACTAAAAATAAGATAATCAATAATAAATGCAATAAGTTAAATTCGTCTGTTGAAATTCGATATAATATAAGAATATTTAGAAAAGCCATCAAGCTAAATGCAATTCCAAGATACGGCAATAATTTTGCTATTTCTAAATACTGGTTTCCAAATAATAATTTTATTATCAGTTCTGGAAAAATGATAAAGAGAGCAACAGCAACGGCGCATAATATTAAAATATATAGTGATGCTTTTTTAATAATTCCATTTGTTTGGATTTTTGCATAGTGTCTTTCAGCGCTTATAGGAAACATCACATTTCCAATAGACATTGTAGAAAATAAAATCATTTTCCCTATTGTTGAAAGCACCGCATACTGGCCTGCAATCTCGCTTGAAAAAAACACCCTTGCTAATATTACATCAATACTATACATAAAAACAAAAACCAATATTGCGCTAAAAATTAAACTATTTTCTTTAGTCAAAATTTTTGTTCCATCGTTATCTCTTTTAGCGTTTATTATTTCTTTAATATATGGCAAAGCGAAAATAAAACCAAAGATCATCCCTAAAATAAAACCTAAAATCGCTCCATAAACTTTAAATCCAAAGATTACAAGAATTATCGCAGCGATAATTTTTATAAGAAAAACCAAAAGCGTGTTCCAGCCAAGGACTGAGAATTTTTTCATTCCCTGCAAGGAACCGGCAGCAAGAGGATAAACAAATGAAAAAATTATTAAAGTTCCGGTTAAAACTAAAAGCCAAAAAGGAATATTAAGAGGTTTTATAATAAAAAAAGACAATATCACAAAAAGAATAAAAATAATCAGCGAAAAAATAAATAATTTTTTAAAAAAACTAAAAAATAAACCATTCATTTTATTATACTCTTTTCTTATATTTAATATTGCAATTTTTTTTGATACGGCAGTTTGTATTGCGATAGTCGGGACAGCAAAAATATAAGTTAAGCTTATCAAAACAGCAAGAGTCCCATAATCTGAAGGTCCAAGCATTCTTGCCATAATAATTTGATAAAGATAATTAATTAGATTTCCAAGATTAATTAAAACGAAAAGAATTAAACTCCCTTTAAAAAGTTCATTTTTCTTAATTTTTTCAAAAATCATTTTTACAATTCCCAACTCAAATATTTTGAAGCATCTCTATCAAGGTATTCTTGTTTCTTTTCTTCATTTCCAGAATATTTAATTTCCCAGATTTTTATCGGTCCCTGAATTCCTTGATAATACACAAATTCATTTAAGTTTACACCTTGTTTTTTTAGTTCACTAACTATTAAATTATCTTCTGAATGGGCTAATTTAAAATTTGGAAATTTGTTGAAAGGATCATCTAATAAATATTTTTGAGCAAAATATCCTCTCATAGCTCGAGGAGAAATATAAATTATGCTCCCGAAATCATCCATCTGGACTTGTCCATTAACAACATCTATTTTTTGAATTATTTTTATGCCTCCTTCTAATCCGCTTCCAAAATCTACAAAATTATTATTATATTCTAAATATCTTAAAGGAAGATTATATTGCTGGCCATTATAAACAAAAATTCCTGTTGGCTGAATGAAACCCATACTCTCATTATTTTGAGAACTTTGAAGAATTACCCCTCCAATTCCTGCTACTCCAGACGGCAAGAAAATTTCTGAATCATTTAATTTGTAAATTATATCCTCATCTAATCCAACCCCCCCGCTGTAAACTCTCATCATCCCGGAACTTGTTTCTCTGCTTTGGCTTTTGTCTAAATGAATTGTTGGAATAAAAGACAGTCTGTCATAATTCTCGTTGCTGCCGATGCTTGAAAACGCCCCGTATTTTCCAATATCCGACGAGTCTATTAATAAATAATTTGCATCATGGCTGTACAAAAATTCCAAAGCATCTTTTTGATTGTCGCCGGTCAAAACTAATCTTCCCATATAATAGTTCCAGAATGTATTTGAATTTCCTCCATCTAAAACTGTTGCCCTGTTTCCAATTGACTGAACCCAATATCCATAATCCCACCAATGTGAGAAAACAGAATTCTGCGGAGTTTCGTCTCTGACCCATTTCATTGCTTTTTGCCATTGCTGATTATAAGCAGATGGAACAGCATTATATGCCTGGGATTTAATTTCTTTATAATATGAAATAAATATAAATATTGTTAAAATTATTAAAATTATTGCAACAATTCCTAAGAATAATCTTTTTTCTTCTTTTGAATTTTTAAACGAAAAAATTGACTGGTCAACTAAATATCCAACGAAGATTGGAACAATTGGTCCGAGAATCATAATTAATCTTACAGCGCTTCTTGCGCTGAATAATGAAAGAACTAATAAAGAAAGCAATAGCAGAGAACTATATTCTATTTTTTCAAAACCCTTATGTTCTTCTTTTTGATATTTAATGTAGTAATAAATAAAAGCCCCAATAAAAATAACGGCCGACAGAATAAAAAAAGTTTTGCTTATGAAATTTTCTCCATTGAATATGCTTGATGAAGAATATCTTGAAAAAATTAATCCAAGCAAAAAGAAAAGATATACTCCTGTTAATATCCAGGAATCTCTTTTTTTAATTTCATTTAACATCTTTTTAAAAAAAACTATTGAGCCAACAAAAAATAACCAGAACATTACTGGAATATTTTTTATAAATGGCCCGAAACTTCCAACCCACTCAGTAAAATAGGGCTGTTTATTCTCGGCAACTGTCTGGTTCCATCTTCCAGTTGTTGGCTTAAAAAGAGTGTTGCTGATTTGTTTTACCTTGTCAGAGAGCAGTGAAGGATTTATAATGAGAGCAACTATTAAAAGCACCGAGATTAAAACTAGGATTGAGATTATATTTTTCGGAAGATTTATTTTCTTTAAAAATTTATTTTCAGAAATTTTTGTATTCCATAATAGAAGATGCAAGAATAACAGCATTAGCAAGATAAATGTGGCGCTGCTCATTAAAGAAGATGAAATAAAACTAACGTGGCCTTTTCCAGGAAAAATAGACAAAATCAATCTTGCAGAAATCCACC
>JAUYHR010000027.1 GCA_030689875.1 Nanobdellota archaeon | reverse complement strand
AAGAAAAAATTTTATTTTTCCCAATTTTAATTTAAATTCCGAAAAAGAAGTTGTTGTAAAAGTTGGCGAGGGAACCAGCAATGAAGAAGTTTTATTTTGGAAAGGTGAGGATTATGTTTGGACAGAAACAGGAGATACTTTGTTTTTAAGAGACAGCGAGGGAAAGTTGGTTTTGTGGGAAAGTTATTAAAAATCCTTAAAATAAATAGAATTTTTAATCTTAAATTTTATTCATAAAAAAATCATCTTTTTCTATTCTTATCTTATTATTATCAAAAACTTCCCAAAGCTCATTTGATAAAGAAAAACTTGATTTTCGAATTAAATCAGTAAAATATGCTAAAAAAAGTTTTGTTGAATACATCTCTTTTAACTCTCTTATTATTGGAACAAAATCTGTATCTGCCGTAATTAATACAATTGCTTCATGTTGTTTTATTTGAGAATATCTTAATAAATCAAAAGCTATAATAGTATCTACACCTTTTTGTTTGTAAAGATTGCCTATTTTCTGGAGCCTTCCTTCTCTAATCCTAACAGGGGGAAAACCGCTCTGTTTTATTTTTGAAATTGTCCCATCATACCCTTTTTTTCTATCTATTTCTTCCTTTGTTGGATTATGGCTCTGAAATGGTGGAGCAGTATAATAACATATTTCCTCGCACCAATATCCTAATTTTTTACAAATATTTACTGCAAAACTTTGAATATTATATCTTAAATATTTTCCACCGCCCAAATATTTTGATATTTTAGACAAATACCCTGCATCTATAAAAACAATCGCTTTTCCGTCACTTTCTTTATTATTCATTTTTTTCTTAAAATAGTAATATTTAAATATGTGTTTATCATATTTAAATTAACATAATCCCGAGAGATCCTTCGGGGTCTCTCGATGATATTCATTTTTTTGGACTAAAATTTAAGTTTAGAAATTCTTAAAAACCTTCATTTCCTTAATTTTTTGTAGACTAGGTTGGCAGGTTAGCCCTCTGCTGCTTGCAAATGGGCTTTATGGCAGACTGCGAGGAGAAGCGTGACTGGAATGTTGAAGAAGTCTTTGTTCTAACGTTGAGACTTTGTCTGTTTTGA
>JAUYHR010000081.1 GCA_030689875.1 Nanobdellota archaeon | reverse complement strand
TTCTTGGAAAATTAAATTTAATGCATAACTTTTACCTTCTCCAGGATCTAAAAAAAATACAAACCTTTTATCCTTAATATTTTTTTTTAAAAATTTCTCTACTATGGGAAAAGGGTCTGCTACGATTATTCTTGCATTTTTTTTTGGCAATTGCTCCAAAAAAATTTTTACGGCCCTTAAAGTCGCTTTGGGTTCATTATAAGAAGTAATTATTACATCTATCATTTTATTTCAAAAGGATAATTAGAAGGTCTAACAATTATAACCTTTTCTCCATTTGCCTTTCGCGCTGTAATTCGACACTTCTTAACTCCTTGCTTGCCTACATCAGAAAGTTCTACATTATCTACGCTAAGAATTTCTGACCCTATTGCAAATTTATTTCCTTTCTTTAACTCTTCTGCTTTTTTCTTCATAATTATTAAGCAGAAATCAAACTTATAAAGTTTATTCTACTCTATAAATAATGGAAAATTCAAAAAATGCTTTAATACTTTGCAGCGGGGGATTAGACAGCGTTGTAACTGCGTTTTATGTTAAAAATAAATTGAATTATAATAAGATTAAAATGCTCTTTTTTGATTATAAACAAAAGTCAGTTATTCAAGAAAGAAGATATGCTAAACTATGCGCAAAAAAAATTGGGGCAAAATTTATAGAAATAAAACTTCATTGGCTTGGAGAAATTTCTAATTCACTAATAAACAAAAAAGGTAAAATAAAAAAACTTGCAAAAAAAGATTTAAAGAGCACTAAAAAAGAAAGTAAAAAATTTTATGTTCCATGCAGAAATTCAATTTTTTTGATTAATGCGTTGGCTTTAGCAGAATCATTATTTATAAAAGAAAAAAAGATTTATGATATTTTTACAGGGTTTAAATGCGAAGGAAAGGAAAGTTATCCGGATACTACTCAAGAATTTGTTAAAGAAATAAATGAGTTTGCTAAAATAAGCTGTTCTAAAAATTTTAAAATTATCGCTCCATTAATAAAAAAAGATAAAGAAGACATAATCTTACTTGGAAAAAGACTCTGCGTGGATTTTAGAAAAACATTTAGCTGTTATATGGGAAAGAGCAAACATTGTGGTTATTGTCTTTCCTGCAAATTAAGACAAGCGGGTTTTTATTGGGCAAATGTTTCTGATCCGACAATTTATAATTATAATAATAAAACAAAAGATTTTTAGATTAACGAATTAGTTTTTCTATTTTTTTAATCACTTTATCCCAAGAAAAATGTTCAACACTTTTTCTTGCTTGTTTTTTTATTTCTGAATTTTTTTGCTGAAGCGCTTCATCAATTTTTTTTGCTAAATCTCTTGGATTATCAAACTCAAATAAAAAACCGTTTTCTTTATTTTTAATTAAATCCCTTATTGCTATGCTATTACTTCCAATTACAATTTTTCCTCTTGCCATTGCTTCTATTAAAGATTGAGGCATGCCTTCAACTCTTGAAGCTAAAATATAAATTTTTGCTGAATCTAATTTTTTTATTTTATTTTTAATATCATAAATTGATTCTGAAAATTTTATCCTATTTCGAGTGTTAGTTTTTTTTATAACCTCTAAAAGATAATTATAATAATCATTTTCTCTCGGGCCAACAATCTCAATTTTTATTTTTTTGTCTTTTAAATAAGAAATTGCTCTAATTAAAGTTTCCAGCTTTTTCTTTGGAGATACTCTCCCCAAATATAATATTTTATTTTCTTCTTTTTCGGTTTTTTTCTGTGTGAAAAATTCTTCTGGAATTCCATTTGGAATATAAACAATTTTATTCTTTTTTGCTCCTGCTTTTAATAAAAATGGAATTTCCCAATGAGAAATTGCCAAAATTTTATCAAATTTATTAAGAGTTCTTGGTCCAATAAATTTGTCATAAAATTTTACTATTGCTGTTTGAATTTTTGTTCTTGTTATATTTCCTTCTGGAAAGGGCGCATGAGTTACAAGAAAAACCTTGCATTTTTTTCCTTTTTTCCTTAATTTTTCTGCAATCTTAAGACATTTTGTAGTATGCAAATGCCGATAATTATGAACTATTATTATGTCTGGCGAATATTCTAATGCTTCTTTTTCAAAATCCCAAGACATAAAACTTTCTCCGCCAAGTTTTTTTGCTGGAAATCTTTGAATTTTTATTTTACCCAAGTTTTCATGCGTAGGCATTATTTTGTCTGTTCCTTTTTCAAAATATGAGGAAAAAATTTTTATTTCAAAACCCAGTTTACTTAATCTTTTGGATTCTTCCAAGACTCTTGTCCAAACTCCGCAAATGCCTGCTGAATACGGGCACACTTCA
>JAUYHR010000078.1 GCA_030689875.1 Nanobdellota archaeon | reverse complement strand
AACGTTGTGTTGGGAGGCACTTTTGATCACTTTCATGCTGGACATAAAGCTTTGCTGGAAAAAGCTTTTGAAGTTGGAAAAAAAATAACCATAGGAATTGCTACAGAAGAAATCTACAAAAATAAATTTTTAGCGCAAACAATAGAACCGTTTGAGGTGAGAAAAAAATCTGTTGAAAAATATATAAAAAATTATCTTATCCACGATCGTAGTATAGATATTATTCCGTTTTCTGAATTTACTGGAGGGGCGGATAAAATTAAAGATATTGATGTAATCGTGGTTTCAAGAGAAACTTATCCCAATGCATTGGAAATAAATGAATTAAGAAAAAAGAATAATTTAAAGCCGATGATGATCGTTATCATCGAAGATGTTTTGGCAGAAGACGGAAAGCTGATCAGTTCGGAAAGAATTCGAGCTGGAGAAATAGATAGAGAAGGGTATAATTTTCAATTTTCCCCCGATTTAATCGGGGTTCAAAAAAAGGAAATAAAAATGCCGGAAAGTTTAAGGCCAATTTTACAGAAACCTTTAGGTCAAATATTTAAAGATACAAAATCCTTACTTCATTATAATATTATAATGAAGTGTTTAGCTTCAGAAAGTTATTTAACCTCTTCGGAGTGTTTATGTTGAGTGATACTGCAATAATGGATTCTGATTGGTTTCCAATTGTTTAAGGAATCTTTTTTAAAAATCCAAGTTTCTCTATATTTTTCCTCAACAATTTTATTATTAGGAAGTTTAAAATTAATATAATTTTTAAAACAAACAATTGAAAATGGATTTCCAATTAATATTTTAAATTCTGAGAGTTTTCTTTCCCGAGGATACCAGTTTTTGGTGTTTTTTATAATTTGATTCATTTCCTCAAGATTAGTAACAACTCCGTTATGGTGGACAATTTCTGTTTTTGGAAGACATATTTGAGAGATTTTATCAGTATTTTTTTCGTCAAAGGCATTAAAAAAATCAGAAACAATTTTTTCGAGAGTTTTACTTTCATCCATATAATTT
>JAUYHR010000073.1 GCA_030689875.1 Nanobdellota archaeon | reverse complement strand
TCTTCGCCGTTTAATTCTATTAATATCCCTTTTTCGCACGCAATTGTTCCGTCTTTAAATGGAGAGTGTTTGGAATAATAATTAATTAAAAATTGCACCCCTTTATTAAAATAATCTCTTGCAGTGAATTGCTTTTTTACTATCAAAATATTTTCTGAAAATTCTTTTTGCCATTCTTCTGTGTATTTGACAATTATATCGTCTATTTTTAAGTCTTGGCCTGTTTCTTTTACAGAAGTATAAATCCATTCTAATGTTTTATGCACCGCGCTTCCTAAATGCGTTTCGATAGTGCTTTCTATTTCAGGTTTTAATTTGTCAAGATATTTGTATTTGAATTTTTTTGGGCATTGTTCAAATGTGCTTAATCTTGAATGAGAATAAATTGTCATCTTTTAAAAGAGGGGAGGAAGATTATAAAGTTTATTGATGTTATAGTTTTTGAAAATTAATATAAATTACTCAACTATCTCCCCAAACCCAATTAATCTCCAATGCCCTTTTAAATTTCTTGCAAGTCCGACATTGTTTCCTTTTAGCGCAACTATTGGAATATTTAATAAAACTTCTATTTCATCGCCTTTTATTTTTTCAACAGTGCCGACGGTAATTGTTGTATTTACGCTCATCATAAGCATTTCTTTTGTTTTTATCGGTTCAACAGGTTTTTTGTCTTCTGCTCCTAAAACTTCCTTAAATAATTTTGTTTTTATTTTTGTGTTGTAAGTTATTTCCGGGAGTTTTCCTTTAATAGAAACAAGGCACCCCGTCAGCGAATCTGATTTTGTTAAAATTGGATCAAGGTTTGTTTCAATGGAAATACTTGCTCCTGGAGTGACTTGAACAACTGATTGATTTCCCTTATATAAAGAAATAATTTTTGTTGTCAGTGTCTGATATATTTTGTCATGGGCTTTTTTAATAATCATTCCTGGCTTGATTTCAATTTCATCTCCGATTTTTAATTTTCCTTGTTTTAAAATTCCTCCAAGAACTCCTCCGTGCAGATTTTTAATTTCTGTTCCAGGGCGATTTATATCAAAACTTCTTGCAACCAAAAAGATTGGTTCTGCTTTTTCATTTCTTTCAGGAATTTTTATTTTGCAAAGTTCTTCGAAAATTTTGTCAATATTAATTCCTTGCTGCGCTGAAATCGGGATAATAACTGCGTTTTCAGCGATAGTTCCTTTTGTAAATTGCTTAATTTCTTTGTAATTTTCCAATGCTTTTTCTTTTGAAACTAAATCTATTTTATTTTGGGCAATAATTATATTTTTTATTTTTTTTGCTTCCAGCGCCAGCAAGTGTTCTCTTGTTTGAGGCTTTATTCCTTCATTTGCAGCAATGACAAGAATAGCAGCGTCAATAATTGCGGCTCCTGAAAGCATTGTAGCCATGAGCATTTCATGCCCAGGATTGTCAATAAAACTTACATATCTTGCCGGCTTTCCTTTTTTAGAATTATATTTTCCATTTTCTTCATAAATTACAGCGTCAGCATATCCTAATTTAATTGTGATTCCTCTTTTCAGTTCTTCAGAATGCGTATCTGTGAATTTTCCAGTTAATCTGCTGAGCAGAGTTGTTTTTCCATGGTCTATATGTCCCACAACTCCAACATTTATTTCCGGTAATTCTGATTTTTCCATGTAAAACCATATAAGAAATAGTTTAAAAGACTTTTCTCTGATTTGCGATAGTCAAAATATTTTTTAAAAAATGTTTAAAGGTTTTTGTATCTTAAAAAAATCAAAACATTCATGAAAAATGTTTAAAGGTTTTTGTATCTTAAAAAAACCAAAACATTCATGAAAAATGTTTAAAGAGTTTGGGGTTAATTGTATATTCTAATTCTTTCACGCGAAAACTCATTCCCCTTTTCATATTTTCTGAGATTTTTTATTATGCCTTCATCCATTAGTTTCTCTATTCTTTTATTTTTATTTGCGATATCATATTCTCTTTTTATTTCTAAATTCCCCCTATCGTGATAGTATTCATTATCTTCTATTTCACCTTTTTTTAGAAATTTTCCTGAAGAAATCATTTGTTCAATTATTTCAAGAGGTTCTTTACAATACTTTTTTCCGAGAAAATTTTCTCTACGGAATTTTTTGAAATTTTCATAAGCCCTTTTTATATACCCGTGTCTCATTGAAATTTCACCTGCATGAAAGTATAGCCCCAATTCTTCTGCTAAAAAAATCTGAGTTTTGAAATCCCCTGTTTGTTTAGCTTTTTCAACTACGGCTTTCATTAATTCATATCTGATGTTTGTTTCTTCGTTCGTCATTTTATTTATTTTGCATTCTGTTGTAATTTTGTTTTAATTGATAATCTTCATTTTGGAGCTTTTTTGAAATTATAGGGAGATTAATATTTTTTGGAGCGCTGACTATTTTATTGATTTTTTCAAAAAATTTATCAATGTAATATTTTCCAGGCATTGTAAAATGTTCTTCAGGATTTGTCATAAAATACATAGAAATCTAAACTATATAAACTTTTCTATTTAATGTAACTTAAGAATAACGACAATTATAATGTTTTAATTATATCTTTTAAGATTTTCCCAGATTTTTGTATAATCATTTTGTGATTCTCTATCCCCATACATTAATTCAGAAAGCGCATGGTTTTTAATCGGAGTTTCAAAGCTAACCCTTTTTCCTCTAGTCATAATGTCTTTTTTTGAAATATCTTTTTTCATTTCTCTTTCAAATTCAATTTTATTAAATTCTTTGGTTGTCATTCTTTTTTGATTTCTTCTTTT
>JAUYHR010000067.1 GCA_030689875.1 Nanobdellota archaeon | reverse complement strand
AATTTGGGTGGAAAATCCTGCAAGGATTTTCTCTTTAATCGCTGTTATATTCCCCGTAGGGCTAAAATTTAGTGCAACGATGCCGAAGGCAAAATTTTAGAGTTTGTCCCTCGCAGTTTTTAGGAAGCCCCCCTTTTTTGCTTCTTTTTTTCTAAAAAAGAAGACGGCAGATTTTCGTTTTATAATTAAGTTGTGTGTAGTTTGTGTTAATTCTATATAAAGTTTGGTGTAAATAAAAGTTTTATGGGTGCAATTAAAGATATAACTCAAATAAGAACAAAAGAAGAGTTAATGGAAAGAGCCAGTTGGCTTAGAGGAAAAACTTTAGATGCAGTAGATAAAGCGATTAAAGAAAATGATGAAGATTCCAGAGTTTTGACAAAGGGAAGTGTAGGGCATGGAATTGAAAAAGGTTTTTTTGGAATAAATAAAAATAGTGATGCAAATCCAGATATAGAACATTTAGGAATAGAGATTAAAACTTGTCCTTTAAAATACAATAAAGATAAAACAAGATTATCAATTAAAGAGCCATTATCTTTAAACATAATAAACTATATTGAAGAAGTTAATCATCAAAACCTTAAAGACTCTTCTTTGTATAAAAAGAATAAAACAATACTTTTCATTTTTTACATTCACGACAAGGATAAAAAAAGATCCGAATATGAAATCAAATATGTTTTTTTATGGAATATTAGTGATGATATTTTGAAAGAATTAGAACCTGATTATCAACTAATTTTAAAAAAGATTAGAGAGGGGAAAGCTCACGAAATTCATCAATCACAACATAAATTTTTAACAATTTGTCCAAAACATAATGGTAAATTTCACGATCCAACTTGTAAACGGTCAAAAAGAAAACAGCCCTTTAGTGATGTTCCTGCGGAAATAAGAGCGTTTAGATTGAAAAATAGATATATGAATTTAATCGTTTCAAGGCACCTCGGAAAAAAATTAAAACAAGGTGGCTGGGATATTGATTAATCTTTTAGTTGATTAATTAAAGATTCTCCTATCTGTTTTACTACTCCAGTTACAAGGGCATTTCCCATAAAAAAAGCTCGTTTTATATCTGTGTAACCTTTTGTATGATTATCTGGAAACATATTTAATCTTTCTAGTTCTAAGGGAGTTAATCTTCTCCATCTTCCAGTTTCAGTTTTTACAACATGTTTAAATCTTGAAGGAGTAGAACCTCCTTCTCCAGTTACAATTGTTCTTGAAGGTTTATCTAAGGGATCAGGAAAAACCATTGAACCCTCGCTATAAGGATAATAAAAATTTTTACTTTTGTTAAATCTTTTTTCACTTTTTGCACCTTTAAGATATTTCCATTTTTCATATTCTCCATTTACAAAAAATTCTTCAGGAATTTCTTTTTCTGGCAATACAATATCTCCAAGTGTAATTATTTTTCCATTATAATCTGAAAAAACTTTTGCTGTAAAAAATTCTCTATTTAACATAAATCCACAATTTTGGAATGGGCTAAATGTTCCTTTTTTGTTAAA
Source organism: Nanobdellota archaeon (assembly GCA_030689875.1). Classification (GTDB taxonomy): domain Archaea; phylum Nanobdellota; class Nanobdellia; order Pacearchaeales; family GW2011-AR1; genus JWKY01. The sequence continues at coordinate 1,530 of JAUYHR010000067.1, read as the reverse complement.
CTTATCTGAAACTTCAATTAAATTACCTTCAATTTTCAGAGTATTGGGAAATGCAGTTTTATCCTCTTGTATCTTAAATCCTTTTGCTAGTGTTCCATGATTTAAAGCCCATTCTTTAAGAGAATATTTTTTAATCTTATTATAAATTGGAGAATCTTTATGATAACCCATAATAAAAACTCTTCTTCTTCTTTGAGGAAATCCATAATCTGCGGCGTTTATTATTCTCCATTCAACAGCATATCCTAAATCTGAAAGAGAAGCTAAAATTATTGCAAAATCTCTACCTCTTTGACTTGCAGGAGAACTCAATAAACGATCAACATTTTCTAATAAAATAAATTCTGGTCTATGATTTATATCTTTTAAAATTCTGTGAATTTCCCACCATAAAACTCCTTTTTTCCCAGTAATTCCTTTTGATTGACTTAGACTTTTTGCGACAGAATAGTCTTGACATGGAAATCCACCGACTAAAAGATTATGTTCTGGAATTTCTTTAACTGGAACTTTCGCTATATCTACATTTGAATGATTTTTTTCTCCAAATCTTTTTACATAAAGTTCAGATGCTTCTTGACCCTTTGTAGCCGGTTCCCATTGATTACTCCAAACAACATCAAAATTTTTTGAAGCGTTGGTTAAACCAATTCTAAAACCTCCTACTCCTGCGAACAATTCAGCAACTTTAATTTTTTCCATTTTCTTTTACCACTCTTTTGCCTAAATCTGTGATTTGATATAGTCTTCCTCTTTTTTCTCCTTCATTTAAACAAATTATAAGTTTGTTATCTTTCAAGTCTTTAAGAAAGTTACTGACATGATTAAGGCGAATTTTCGTATTTTCCGAAATTTCTGAGGGAGTTAAATAGTTTGCATTAGACAAACTTTCTAAAATCTTCTTACGATATTCTGAATTTTTTAATAAACTTATTCCTTTTATCATTTGTTTGTCCATACATACATAAAATGTATGCTTTTATATAAGGATAACCACATATAACACACAAACTACACACATATATAAACTTTTGTATTTTTGAAAATCTGCCCAAATAAATAGAAAAATTTGCGTGAGTGATAACGAACCTCTTAACCTTTGTTAGAAAAAGTGCGAAGCATTTTTTAGGTTTTCACTGGTCGGTTAAGAGAAGTTTTTCTGCGAGGCGAAGCCGAGACTATCTGTCCGTTAGGACTAAGGAAATCCCATATAAATCCAAAAACGAAGTTTTTGCTATCTAGTTTTCTTAAAAAGAAAACTGCGTGCGTCTCTCCTATTGGGTGGGAGAAAAAATATTATTTCCTATTTCTTTAGCTTGTAGGCATTCTCAAAAATTGAAACTAACGTTAGGGATATGAGAAGTTGCGACCGAAGGGAGCAATTTGGGTGGAGACGTCTGCATGACTTCGTAACCTCATATCCCTTGTTATATTCCCCGAAGGGCTGAAATTTAGTGCAACGTACCGAAGGGAAATTTCAGAGTATTTTTCTGGGGCGTTATTTTTTCTGTGCGATTAATTTTACAGTAA
>JAUYHR010000065.1 GCA_030689875.1 Nanobdellota archaeon | reverse complement strand
GAAGAATCAAAAAAAATCGCCAAAGAATATTTATTAAATTATATTGCAAGAGGGCTTGATTTAAAAAAATGCGATTTTTATTTTCAATCTGAAAGGAGCAAGAATGCAGAAAAATCAAATGCATATTATCGTCTGCAAAATCTTTTAGCAAGACATATAACTTTTAACGAATTCAAAGCGGTTTATGGAGAGATAAACCTGGGAAAAATGCTCTCTTCATTATTGCAGGCTTCAGATATGTTACATCCGCAACTTCCTGAATTTGAAGGGGAGTGCCCAGTGATAATTCCTGTTGGAATAGACCAAGACCCGCATATAAGATTAGCAAGGGATATTTCACAGAGAATAAAAACTCCTAAATTCACTCAGATCAGTTCAATTTATACTTTATTTATGCCGGGATTAAACGGGGGAAAAATGTCGTCGTCAAATCCAAATTCTTTTATTTCTATCTCTGACAGCCCGGATGAAGTTAAAAACAAAATCAATAAATATGCTTTTTCAGGGGGAAGAGACACTCTTGAAGAGCATAGAAAACTCGGCGGAAACCCCGACATTGATGTTTCATTCCAGTATTTAAAATTCTTTTTTGAGCAAGATGACAAAAAATTAGCGCAGATAGAAAAAGATTATCGTTCTGGAAAAATGCTCACAAGCGAATTAAAAAAATATTTAATTGAAAAAATAAATTCTTTTTTGAAGGAACATCAGAAAAAGTTGGAGAAATCAAAGAAGGAAGTTGAAAAGATTTTTAGTTAGTTTTTGTTTTTCTTTTGAGGATGTCATTTTAATTTTTTACCCCACGAGACCGAAAATTTAAGTTAAGACCTTCGCCGCCATCCTCAAAGTCCCCACAGCTAACAAAACTAGACCTAGAGTCAAGACTCCCAAACCAAGCTTTTCTGGCAAAGGGTTTATCTCTAAAACTAATAAACAAAATAGGCATATTTTTTATTTCAGCTTCTTTTAAAAATTTACCATAATCTTCTGCATGTTCTCCAAAAGCATAATTAGTTATTTTATTATTTTTAAAATCAGATGTTAAAATTTCAAAATCATTTGCATTTCTTGATAATAAAATAGAATCTTCTAATGATTTTTCAACTTGTTCATTTGTTAAATAAAATTCTTGAATATTTTTATGACAAGCTGTTGCTTGTTCTGGATTTTCACAAATTGGAAAATTTTTAGATAAATAAACTCCTTTTCCTTTAACATAAATGAAATCTTCTTTAACCCAATTTCCATTTTTAGAGCAATAAGCGTCTTTTCCTTCCTGCATTCTTAATCTTGCATTTTCTTCAAGAGAGATTAATCTATAATTATTCTTCTTAAAAGTTTTCAAAGCAATATCAAAAGGAGCTTCTACATAAGCTGAAACAATTACTCTTGGTTTTACATCTTGTATTAAATTTGTCATATTCCCCATTAGTTTCCCGGCTATTTAAATGTTACTCTTTTAAAATTACATTATTTAATCAATTATCTTAAAAATCTTTAAATAACTCTTTTATTTGCTAATTATATGAAAACCCTAAACCTCCATGTAGATTATATAAAATTCAAGCCGTTGAAAAAAGCTCTGAAAAGCATTGCTGATTTGCCTGAAAAAGAAAAACAAGAG
>JAUYHR010000059.1 GCA_030689875.1 Nanobdellota archaeon | reverse complement strand
ATTTGTTAAAATGTGAAATAGCGAGGGCGATATTGAGAATTAAGATTTTGGTTGAGTTAGGATTTGTTAAAATGTGAAATGGCGAGGGCGATATTGAGAATTAAGATTTTGGTTGAGTTAGGATTTGTTAAAATGTGAAATGGCGAGGGAAATATTAGTTGGGAGTTGGGATTTGTTAAAATGTGATTGAAAGTGCGATTTATGATTTGTTCAAACTTTAAAAAATAAAAAAGAGCGGGGGCGAGAGTTTTGCTTTTGACTATTTTTATATTCCTGTATGGCTTTAGCCAGTTTCATTTCAAAAGTAAAGCTCGAGTTGGGATTTGTTCAAATCCTTCTGAAATTAAAATAGCGGGGGAAGGATTTGAACCTCCGACCTCAGGGTTTCCTATGCGTTTTACGCGTGGGAATGAGAATCCCGCGGATTCGCTTATGGGCCCTGCGAGCACTCCAGGCTGCTCCACCCCGCTATATTTTTTTGAAACCTTGCATCATTATAAACCTAACTATTTTTAAATCAAATTCTCTTTATTTTATTATAAAAATGGTGAAAGTAAAAATTGACGAAAAAAAAGGAAATAAAAATATAAAACTTCTCGGCGGTTCAAGTCTGCTTAATGATATTGGAGGCGAGATGATTACTCCGATTCTTCCTTTTTATATTTTAGCTCTCGGAGGAACAGGTGTCGCAATTGGCGCGCTAAGTGGTTTAAGAGAAGGACTTTCAAGTTTGTTTAAACTTTTTGGAGGATGGATTTCTGATAGAATCGGCAAAAGAAGAGGATTTGTATTTGCAGGATATTTAATTTCTATAATCTCAAGATTTTTTCTTATTCTTGCAAAAACCTGGCAGGCAGTACTTGGTTTAATTTCAATTGAAAGGTTTGGAAAATTAAGAGATGCTCCGCGCGACGCAATAATCGCGCAATCCACAAAAAAAAGAGGAAGAGGATTTGGAATTCATCAGGCTTTTGACGCCGTCGGAGGAATAATAGGAATTTTATTAGTTATTTTTTTATTCTGGAAATTAGGATTAGATTTTAAGATTATTATTTTAATTGCAGCTTTAATTTCATCGCTTTCTTTAATCCCTTTATTTTTTGTAAGAGAGCCAAAAATAAAACCTGCGAAAGAAGGATTGTTTAAAGGAATAAAAAAATTAGATAAAAGATTAAAATATTTTATTTTTGTCGCCGCTGTTTTTACGCTCGCAAATTTCGGGCTTTACATGTTTATGATTCTTTTAGCAAAAGATTTTACAGGAAGCATATTAACTTCTCTAATCTTATACGCTGTTTTTAATTTTATTTTTGCATTATTTGTAATTCCTTTTGGAAAATTATCTGACAAAATCGGCAGAAAAAAAGTTTTATTTATGGGATATGCGCTTTTCTTATTTTTAGCGTTGAGTTTTATTTTTTTCTCAAGTTTAATTTATCTTGTTATTGCTTTTGTTGCTTATGGTTTGGTTTATGCAATGACAATGTCAAACCAACGGGCTTTAGCTTCTGATTTTTCCGGAAAAATGAAAGGAACAGCAATGGGATTTTTTCATTTTGTAATCGGTCTTGTTAATATTTTGGCTGGAATAATTGCAGGAATTCTCTGGGACATAAATTATCAGACAATGTTTGTTTATGTTTCCGTTATTGCATTTATTTCAATTATTTTATTGATGTTTGTGAGGGAGAAATAATTATTTTATAGCATCCGCAATTGTTCCGCTCATAGATGCAGGGAAAGTTACTAATACAATTCTCTTAAATGCTAAAACCCAGTCTGTTTGCCAAGGAGCTTTTTGAATTAAACTCAAAATAACTGCTACAACAAAAAAAGATAAAACATAAGTTAAAATAACTCTTCTTGTAAAATGTTTATGGTATTTTTTAAGCCCGTGCTCTCTATGATAATGATAATAAGTAAATAAAGAAATAAACAGCAAAGATAAAATCATAAAACCAAAAATATTTATCATTGGAAGAGTTTCTCCAAATTCCCAAACTTCTCTTGTAAACCCAACAGGAATTGCTAAAATTGAAGCCCCGATTATAACTTGCAGGACATCTTTTAAATGAAACTCGTGAAAAAATGGATCTACCATTTCCTTAAAAATTATTTTTTGTTCCCTCTTTTTTGTTTCCATAAAAATTCAATGTAAAAGTGATTTAAATAATTTTGCCCCTAGTAAAAATTTTTTAAAAATTTTTCAGGGCCTCGGAGAGGTTCTCGCACCTCCTTGGTGTACACCCTTGGGTGCAATTACAGCAATATTTAAAAACTATTTTTTTATTCCATTAATATGAATTTAATTCTTGGAATTGACGACGCTGGAAGAGGTCCAGTTATTGGACCAATGGTTCTCGCCGGGTGTTTGGTTGAAGAAGAAACAGGAAAAGAATTAAGAAAATTAGGAGTTAAAGATTCAAAACAGCTTACGGACAGAAGAAGAGAATTTCTTGCGGAAATCATAAGACAAAAAGCAATTGCTTTTGAAGTGGTTCTCATTAATCCAAATGAAATAGACGGTCAAAATTCCCACGGAACAAATCTTAATGATCTGGAAGCAATTGCATGCGCAAAGATAATAAACAAAATAAACAAGGGTTTTAAAAAAATTAAAGTTATTATTGACTGCCCGTCAGTAAGCATAGAAAAATGGAAAAATTTTTTAAAAACAAAAATAGATGATTTATCAAATCTGGAAATTGTCTGCGAACATAAAGCAGATAAAAATTATGCGGAAGTTTCAGCGGCATCTATTTTAGCAAAAAGCGCAAGAGAAAAAGAAATGAATATTTTAAAAGAAAAATATGGGGAAGAAATTGGCTCGGGTTACACCTCTGATCCAACCACTTGCAGATTTCTAGAAAAATATGCGGAAAAACATAAAGAAGCTGGAATATTTAGGCAAACTTGGGTAACCTGGAAAAATGCCTGCGCAAAATTGAATCAGAAAAAATTATTCCAAATAAATCTTTAAAAATGCCGTTGGTTATATTTAGCTATGGTTCATATAAAAAAACTTGTGATGCACGGATTTAAAAGTTTTCCAAAGAAAACTGAAATTCCATTTACTCCTGAAATTAATTGCGTTCTCGGACCAAACGGCTCTGGAAAATCTAATATCACAGATGCTTTATGTTTTGTCCTCGGACGGCTCAGCGCAAAATCAATGAGGGCGGAGAAATCCGCAAATTTGATTTTCATGGGAACAAAACAATTTTCTCCTTCACAAGAAGCGTCGGTTGAATTAATTTTTGACAACTCAGATAATGCTTTTTCTATTAATGAAAAAGAAATTTCAATAAAAAGGACAATAAGAAAAAACAATCAAGCAATTTATCAAATAAACGGCCAGACAAAAACACGACAGGAAATTCTTTTTTTGCTGGCTCAAGCAGGAATAGACCCCAACGGATTTAATATAATTCTTCAGGGAGAAATCCAGAATTTTGTAAGCATGCATAATGAAGAAAGGCGGAAAATTATTGAAGAAGTTTCAGGAATTTCCGTATATGAATTAAGAAAACAAAAATCTTTAAAAGAGTTGGAAAAAACAGATGAAAAACTTAAAGAAACTTTGGCTATTTTGAGAGAAAGAACAGCTTATTTAAATAATTTGGAAAAAGAAAGACAGCAGGCGCTTAAATTTCAAAAACTTGAAAAACAAGTCAAAGATTTTAAAGCAAGCATAATAAATTACGAGTTGAAAATAAGGCAGAAGCAAAAACAAAAAATTACATCAGATATTGATTTAAATTCAAAAGAAGCTGAAAAAATAAAAAGTAAAATCCTCTTGACTCAAAATTCTGTAAAGGATTTTGAAGAAAAAATTAGTTCAATAAATTCAACAATTCAAAAATCAACAGGCATTGAACAGGAGCAGTTAAATCAGGAAATAGCAAATATTCGGGCAGAACTTGCGGGATTGAGTGTAAGGTTTGAAAATTACGAGAATAAACTTTCAGAAATTTCAAGGCAAAAACAGGAATTAAATGAACTAATTAGAAATAACGAGCTTTCAATAAAGGAGATTCAAAAATCTTCTCCGTCGTCTGGTTCAGATAAAAAACAAAAAGAAGTTGAAGAAAAGAAAAAACAGCTTGAAAAATTTGAAGAGCAGAGAAAAAAGTTTTATACAATTAAATCAGAATTAAAAACAATCCGCGAAAAATATGAAGATAAAAAAACTCTTCTTCAAAATTTTGTTAATGAATCTAATTTCCTACTTAAACAGATAAATGTTTTGTCAGAAGAGCTGTATGACAAGGAAACTTCAACAGCAAAAATAAGTCTTTTAAAACAATCTATAATTCAAAAAAAAGGATTCCTTGAAGAATTAAATAAAAAAGAACGCGAACTTGAAAAAATATTTTTCTTAAATAAATCAGAGATTAACTCAAATCAAAAATTAATTGACGATATCTCTAAAATAGACATCTGTCCAGTATGCAAGAGCAAAATAACTAAAGACCATATCCATTCCATCTCATCAGAAATTCAACCAAAAGTTATTTCCTTGAAAAAACAAATTACAGATTCTGATAAAGAATTAAAAGAGATTTATTTAGAAATGAATTCGGCTAAAGAAGAAATAAAAACTCTTGAATCAGAATTTTCCAAGAGAGAATTTGATTTATTAAAAATAAAAAACATCAACGATAAAAAAGACCAGATAAAATCTCTGCATGAAAAAACAGAGAAGCTTAAAACTGAACTTAAGGAAATAGAATCCCGCAGACTAAGACTTGAAAAAGATTTTGATGATAACTCAAATATTGAAAAAAAATATGAAACGGCTTTTATTGAAGTTCAGGAAATTTCTTTAAGAAGCCGGGAAAATGTTGATTCAGAAATTGATTTTAAGCAAAGAGAACTTGAACGCTCAAAAATTTCTTTGAAACAATTTTTAAGAGAAGAAATTGATTATAAAGAAGAATTTGATGACGTTAAAATAGCAATTCATGAAAAAGAAAGCCTTCTTGAGAAAAAGAAACATCAGGAAGAAGCTCTTTCTAAAAAGTTTCATAATCTTATTCAGCTTCGTGATGCTTCTCAGGCGCAGATTAGAAAACTTGAATATGAATTATCAAACCAGAATAATTTTTTTCATAACAAAGAGCAGGATATTAATAATTTAAAAATTGAAATCGCCAGAGTTAATGCGGAAATTGAGAATTTTGAAACAGAATTCCTGCAATTTAAAGACGCTGAAATAATAAATGCCAATAAAGAAATTCTTGCTGAAAGACTTGTTAAAACACAGGAAATTATTTCAGGAATTGGCTCTGTAAATCTGCGTTCTTTGGAAGTTTATGATTCAATTAAAAAAGAATATGATTTAATTAAAGAAAAAGCAGATGTGATAGAAAAAGAAAAAGAAGGAGTTTTAAAAATTATTCATGAAATTGATATTAAGAAAAGGAAAACTTTTTTAAAAACTCTTGTGGAATTAAATGAAATCTTCTCTAGAAATTTTTCGCAGATTAGCGTTAAAGGACAGGTTTATCTAGAATTAGAAAACAAGCAAACTCCTTTTGAAGATGGTTTTGGCGTCCAGATTGTTCTTAAAACAGGCCACGGAAAATATTTTGATGTAAAATCTTTATCGGGAGGAGAGCAGACTCTTGTGGCGCTTTCTTTAATTTTTGCAATACAAGAATTGAACCCTTATTGTTTTTATATTCTTGATGAAATTGACGCCGCTCTTGACAAAAGAAATTCAGAAAGATTAGCGGGTTTGCTTAAAAGATATATGCAAAAAGGCCAGTATATTATTATAACTCACAACGATGAAGTAATTTTAAGCGCAGATAAT
>JAUYHR010000052.1 GCA_030689875.1 Nanobdellota archaeon | reverse complement strand
CCTAATCAAGAAGAATTGCCGGATTATTAATTCTTTTTTATAATTTTTAAATCAAGTATTTTAAATTTTCTCAAATTTTGTTCTTAAGTCATTTATCTGTTGAATTGAAATTCTCCCAATATGTGCCTTTAGTTCTGCATTAAAATTCTGGGCTGTTTTTATTCTTTCACTGCATTTTTCTTTATTAACAGATTCTGTGCCCAATATCGGAAGGTAATATTGATTGTCTATCCTATCCTTTTTAAATTCTAAGAAGATTGCATGCAACTTATCAAGATTAAAAATTTCTTTTATAATAATTACAGCTCCAGAATGGTTTTCGCATTTAATTCCGCATTTGAAAAATAAAGACATTACTGCGTTGTAAATAGAATAATATGCTTCTGATACTGCATTCTCATAAATTCCTGCATCATAAGCCAATTTCGCAACTTGAATGCATTTATCGCTTTTGATTAAATAAGATTTTGAAATTTCATCTGAGGGCTCTACAAGATTTAATAATTTTTCAGTTTTTAGCTTATTTAAAAAATTTGAGCTTTTCATAATATTCTTCCCCCCCTTTTATTATTGCATGATTTTTTATTATTTCTTTTATTAATAAATCATCTGGATTAAATTTTCCTATTTTTACACTAAGCAAATCAGATATGTTCTGAACATTCTCTTTTATTTTTTGGTTTGTTGTTTCAATGTAGATGTCAATATCACTTTCTTTTTTTGGATTTCCTTTTGCATAACTTCCAAACAGCAAGATTAAATTGCATTTGCTTTTATTAATTATATCCTGAAATCTTGGTTCTAATTCTGGATGCTTATTTATTATCTTTGCCAGCTTGTAATTTTCAGCATTTAATATAGCTGATTTTGATACAAGATTTTTTTTTATAAAGTAAACATGATTTCTTCCTTCTACTTTGTAATCTAAGACGTTCATGTTACTCAAATCGTTCAATGCTGACTGCACTCTTGTAAGAGATGTTTTAAGTTCTTTTGCAAGTCCTCTTCCGTGCATTTCTTTTTTTAACAAAAGAAGCAGTATCTCATATTGATAATTGATTTTTATTTGTGTCATATGATTTTTTAATAATTCAATAGTATTTAAATGTTTTGTTCAAGAATGGGGGGATTATTAATTCTTGAAATTTGCTCACGACTGATTTCAGCACGTAGTTACGAAGAATTTAAATATGATTATTGCATTAAGAAAATATGAAAAAATCAAAAAAAGATGATGATGGTTATTATGCAGTTAGTGCATTTATTGCAGTTGCGTTAACAATAGCGATACATTACTTCTTTATTTCGAATATAAACCTTCATCCAACAATTCATGTGACAATAGGTATTTTGATTTTTTTCTTACTATCTGCAACAATTAGTTCTTTCTTAGCAAAAGTTTGGAATAAATTTTGAATAATTTTAACCTACACAACTTTTCTCAATATTAATTGTTTTAAGTGATTAATCAACCCCTTAATTTTTTTGACACAACAATCTTCTTTTAGCGGAGCATTCTGCCGAAAGACGAATGCGGAGCAAATTAATTCTGCGAACAAAGTGAGCAGGTATTTATAAAATCAGATAAATCAAAACCCTTATAACTTCTTTTCTTTTCTTATTCATCATGACAATTCGCCAACCAATCGTCACAGTTTGCGGTCATGTTGACCATGGAAAAACTTCAATTTTAGATTCTCTTAGAAACACTTCTGTTCAAGAAACTGAAAAAGGCGGTATAACACAGAAAATTTCTTTCACAAGTTATCCTGCAGAACAGCTTAAAAAAACCTGCCCGCTTATTGAAAGTTCAGGAATAAAATTAGACATTCCTGGCTTTTTATTAATTGACACGCCGGGACACGCAGCGTTCACAAATTTAAGAAAACGCGGCGGAAGTTTAGCGGACTTGGCAGTTTTAGTTATAGATATAAATGAAGGAATAAAACCCCAAACAGCAGAAGTAATCCAAATTTTAAAACACAACAAAACCCCTTTTTTAATCGCTTTAAATAAAATAGATAATATCTCAGGATGGCGAACGATTTCACGAGATGAAATTACGAAGTCAAATTTGAAAAATCCGAGTGAGATCGCGAGTAGAACAGATTTGAAAATGGGACTGAAAGAAAATATAGAATCACAGGCAATGAACATTCAAAATACTTTCAATGAAAGATACATGACTTTAATTGGCTCCTTAAATTCATACGGATTTGATTCAGATTTGTATTTCAATATAACCGATTTTACAAAAAAAATAGCGTTAGTCCCGTGCTCCGCGAGAACACAGCAGGGAATTCCTGAATTAATAATGATGCTGTGCGGTTTAAGCCAAAAATATCTTGTAGATAAATTAAAATTAGGGGAAGACGCAAAAGGAGTAATTCTTGAAATTAAAAAAGAAAGGTCCGGGAATTATGCTGAAGCAATTCTTTACGACGGCCAGCTTAAAAAATCAGACCAAATCGCATTATCCAATCTTGACGGAAAACCCCTGATTACAAAAATAAGGGTGTTGGAAGAAATTGAACCCTTAAGCGCAAAATTCAAACCAAAAGAAATAGTTCATGCATCAACCGGCTTAAGAATGCAGTTAATCTCCGGAGAAAAAGATGAAATTTTTTCAGGAATGCCTTTTGAAATTTATAAAAATAATCTGCAGGAATTAAAAGAAAAATTTAAAAAACAGCTGTCTGAATCTGTAAATTCATTGCTTGAAAAACACGGAATAATTGCAAAGGCGGATTCTCTCGGAAGTTTGGAAGCGTTATTATTTTTATTAAAGCAAAACAATATTCCGGTTTTAAAAGCTGGAATCGGCAATATAAAAAAAACAGATATAGTTTCTGCAAAAGCAAATACGGAAATTAACGAACTCGACGCAGTTATCCTCGGATTTAATGTTGACATTGATGAAGAAGCCAGTCTTTTGCTTAAGGAAGCAAAAATAAAAATTTTAACAAATGAAGTTATTTACAAATTAATTGAAGACGCTGTTGAGTTCAGAAAACAAAAAGCAAAAGAAATTGAAAAAAGACGTTTAATGGAGCTTGCCTCTTTATTTAAAATAAAAATTCTTCATCAGTATGTTTTTAGAAATTTAAATCCTGCAATTTTTGGAATAAGAGTTGAAGCTGGAAAAGTAAAAAAAGGTTTGAGTTTAATTGATGAAAAAGGAGAAAAAATCGGAAGGCTGAAAAATATTCAGCATGAAAAAAAATCCATTGATGAAGCAGCGCAAGATATGGAAGTTGCAGTTTCTGTGCCGGGAGTAAATTTTGAAAGAGTTTTAAAAGACAAAAATTATCTTTACAGCGATATGTCAGAACAGCATTTTAGAAATTTTAAAAAAAACAAGGATTTGCTTTCTTCCGGCGAGATGAAAGCCCTTCAGGAAATTGCCGAGATAAAACGAAAGGTAAAAATGGATTGGGGGATGTGATTTATAATTTATTAATATTAAATTTAATTAATGTAAAAAAAGTTAAAACAAAAAAATTTGTATAAAAATTGTTTGCTCGAGCTTTGGGAAGTCGTTATTAATTTAAAATGTTTGTCTTGCAACCTTTATGGTTGTCGCATCCCAAAACTCTCGGCTTCACAGGAATTAATAAGATTACTATTATAACAAAATTTAAAAAATCTGAGGTAATAGTTTAAACAATTAATAATTAGAAAAGCTGTTACAACCGATTTATTAAAAATCCGAGTCGCCCCGCGACGAGCAATTCTAAAAACCCCAATTTAAGAACAATTATAGACAAAACTCAAAGGGGGAAATGAAAACTATTTTCTCTTGTAAATAGTATCATGGTGGTCACACTCTAGAAAATTAATTTTAGTTGCAAAAATTTATTGCATATAGTTAAATCTTCTTTTTCTAAACAGAAACAAAACAATTGACACCATCTTCATAAAAAATAGTAGATTTTGGAGTTTTAATTCCATGTCTTCTAAGAAATTCGCCCTTAATGTATCCTGTTTTATCTCTTGAATTATCGCCGAAAATAATGCCTCCAATTGTTGCAAGACCAATCGCTCTTTTTACTTCATCTGTTGGTCCATCAACATAAACTCCTTTTTCATCTCCTATTAATTTCTTATCCCATTTCCAAGATTGTCCTTCTAATCTATATAATGTTAATAAGAAATCTGTTGCTGATAATTTTGGGACATCTGCAACCATTTGTACAAATTGCTTAGCTGCTTTCTTTCCATATTCTTTTTGAATTCCTTGATAAAATTTTTCAAGAATTTTATCATTTAAATCGCAAGTTACCGCGCCTCTACCGCTATAATATTCTGGACGGCCACACATGCCTGCATTAATCGCAATTTGTTTTGCATTTATTCTTTTTTCTAAATTTTTTCCCATAACAAATAAAATAAATCAAACATTTATATATCTTTCTATTCTGTAACTATTAAATAAATACAACTAATCTCTTATTCAACAACAAAC